>DPWB01000040.1:0-1863 GCA_003527885.1 Candidatus Competibacteraceae bacterium | reverse complement strand
AGACCCTGATAGTAGCAGGCTTCGAAATGCAGGCTATCGAAATCGGCCCGACACCCCCAATGGCGACCATACAGCGTGGTGTCGTCGCGAAAGCTGATCGCACCGGCGACTTCCCGGTCCTGATGGTAGGCCAACACCAGGACCAAGCGCTCTCCCAAAGTCGCGGCGATCTCCAAAAAAAACGGCAACGTGAGCGTTGCGATCCCCCCTAACCGCTGGAAGGTGGAGCGATAAAAGCCATACACGGTACGCCATTGCCCCTCGCTGATTTCGCCACCGTGCAGCACCTGGAGTTCCAGCCCGGCTTCGCGCACCCGCCGACGTTCGCGTTTGATGTTCTTGCGCCGCTTGGCGGTCAGGGTGTCCAAGAAATCCTGAAAATCGCGGTAGCCCGGATTTTGCCAGTGGAACTGGCAGCCCAGCCGGTGCAGGAAGCCGCGCTCCAGCAGCGGCTCCAGCTCGGCGGACGTCGGAAACAGCCAATGGATCGAGGATAACGGGGGATGGTGTTGCCCCGCTTCCCGCACGAAATCGATGAGCGCCCGGAGCGTTTCGTCGGGTCGGGGTTGGTCCGGGGCCAGCAGCAATTTCTGGCTGGTGACCGGGGTGTACGGGATGGCGCCCACCAGCTTGGGATAATAGGCCAGCCCGCGCTGCCGGTAGGCTTCCGCCCAGCTCCAGTCGAATACGAACTCGCCGTAGGAATTGAATTTAAGGTAGAGCGGAGCGCCGCCGAGCAGCCGGTCGCGCCCATCCCGGCAGACGACGTGCCAAGGCAGCCAGCCCGTGTTCCCGCCGACGCAGCGATGCCGTTCCAGGGCGCTCAGGAATTCGTGGCTGAGGAACGGATTGCGGGCGGGCACAAGCGTGTTCCACTCGGTTGCGGAAATTTCGTCAAGAGCATCGAGCCGTTGGATACGCATGGTGGTCGAATGGGTCGCTGGGGGCCGGGGTGAGAAATCGCCAAACGCGCTTGAAAAGCACCTAGAATCATTGACGCAAGCTTTTTGCCGCCCTTCCGGCACACCGAAACCGGTTCGGCGTGATGTGGGTCCGGTTGTGGTTGGAACCTGAATCGGCGCGACGGTTCATCCCTTGTCGGGTACGCCCTTCACCCGAACGCCCCGGAATGGGACAATAACCCATCTTGGCTGATCTTGGCCCGCCGGCGGGCCGCTCCTCCCACCAACAATGACCGAATAGGACTGAATTTTGGCGCAGGCACACCGCATCAAGACCGAACCGCCCGCGATGCGGGCAGGCATCCTCCGTTTCGTCAAAGGCGTTCTCCAGGAGAGCAGTTTCTGGTTGGTGGTGCTGATCGCGCTGGGCATGATCGGTGCGCTCGCCACTTTCCATGTGGCGGATCCGGCCTGGACCCATACCGCGAATGTCGCCAAGATCCACAATCTGGTCGGAACGGTCGGCGCTTGGTTCGCCGATGTCAGCCTGTATTTTTTCGGCTATCCCGCGTATTGGCTGCCGCTGGGCCTGCTGTTTGCCGGCTGGCGCTTGCTCAAGTGTGGCGCGCTGCTCGAACTGGACGCCGAGATCGTCCTGTTTCGGGTGATGGGATTCGCGGTGGCCCTGGTGACCGCTTGCGGTTTGGCGGCCTTGCACCTGAAACCCGGTTTAGGGGCCGTGCCGGGCGCCGGTTCCGCGGGTGGTTTGGTCGGTGTGCACGTCAGCCGGTTTTTGGTCCAGGCGTTCGGCTTCGCCTGGGGCAATGTACTGATAATCGCGCTGTTGCTGGCCGGGGTGACTTCTGTCTCTTATACACATCTCCGAGCCCACGAGACCGTACTAGATCTCGTATGCCGTCTTCTGCTTGAAAAAAAAAAAAAACAATAAACAGAGACACAG
>DPWB01000226.1 GCA_003527885.1 Candidatus Competibacteraceae bacterium | reverse complement strand
TCCAGCAAGCTGCTGGAACGGACGATGATCGGCGACTGGCCGAAATAATCCAGCATGTCGGAAAACTGCTGCATCACGTAATCCGGGAAATCGCCGCGCAGGATGCGCCGCCGCGCCGTTTCCGCCCCATCCAGGAACGTGGCCGGATTCTTCTGCTTGTCCCGCACCCACCAGCAGCCGTTGCGCACGAGATAGCTGTAAAACACGTCCGAGCCGACGAAAAACGAATCGTGGATTTCCAGCAGCTCGCGCCAGCGCGGGTCGGTCCGTTTCAGGATGGCCCGCGCCAGCATCACCCCCACCGCTTTACCGCCGATCAGGCCCGTGCCGATCATCCGTTCCCTGATCGCCAAAATATCGCCCAGGGTCAGAAAGCGCTCCGCCAGTTGCATCACCCGCTCGTCGCGCGACACCGTCATCCTCAACGTTCGCTGCAACAGGTCGCGGCTCAAATCCTTCACCGGCACATTCGCGTGCCCCGCGGCCACCACCTCCTCGACTTCCAAAAAAGTGCGGTTCCAGATGTCGAGCCGAGGGTCGTTGGCCTTCAGGCCCGACCACGGAAACAGCGTCAAAATTTGAGAGATGGTCACGCTGTCCGTGACCGGCGCGAACTCCTCGCCGCGCCACACGTGCAGCAGGTGCATGGTCGGCGAATAGCGTTGCTGGACCTTGAGCGGCCGGACGTACAACTCGCCCTGGTGCCGGTAAATGTCGCTGAACAGCTGGGTGGTGTCGAGAATCGGCGCGGTGGCGTGAAAGGAGTGGTGGCCGCGCATCAGCGCGAAATAGGCGATCGTTTCCAGATCGTACAGATAAGGGCAAGTCAGCATGAAAAAATTGCCCAGCATCTGATCGCTGTACCAGTCGGCCACCAGGTCGGACAAACAGTCGAACACGTAATACGCGCCGCGCCCGGACTGTTCGATGGTCTTGTGGATCGCGCTCAGGAACGGCTCGAAGCCCTCGCCGGGGTCCAGCACTTGAATGTCCACGCCCGGACTTTCCGCCACCAACGCCGCGTGGCGGGCGAAGCGGAAATAGACCAGCTTGCGGCCCCTGTCGCGGGCGTACTGACAGAAAGGTTCCACCAGCGGCCGGTAATCGTCGATGCTGTCCGCCTGCCAGACGATGTTGTCGCCCGCCATGATACCCCGGAAAACCCGGTCCAGCCCGGCCAGCCCGGTGCTGACTTGTGCGTCAATTGCCGCCATCACCCTCTCCCCTTACACCATGAAACCACGGGCTTGCGTGTCGGCCGCCGTGGCGGTGCATCTTGTCATGTTTTAACCGCAGCGACGCGGGCGGTCCGCGTTTGCGTGGGCGCCATAATAACCTAATACGCTATACGCTAAACTGCTACCGTTCCCGCGAACCCATTCGACAAAACCCGCGTTATGACGATGATCCCCATTCCCCCCGCAACCCTGGCTCCACCCTTGCCGCTGGAGCGGCTGCGGGTGCCGGAAGCGCTGGACGGCCGCGCCGGAGTTAACCGGGCTGGGTCCGATGTGGTCTGTCAGCTGGCCGCCAGCAACGACCTGGAAGCCGTGCGAGCCTGGCTCGCCGAATTCCACGATTCCCCGCAAACGTTGCGCAACTACCGCAAGGAAGCCGAACGCCTGCTGCTCTGGGCGCTGCTGGAACGCGACAAAGCCCTCTCCAGCCTCACCCGCGAGGATTGCCTCCTCTACGAAACTTTCCTTGCCGACCCACAACCTCGCGAACGCTGGTGCGGGCAAAAAGCACCCCGCTTCAGCCCGCGCTGGCGGCCGTTTCTCGGCCCGCTGAACCCCGCCAGCCAAAAGGTCGCCATGCTGATCATCAATTCTCTGTTCAGCTATCTGGTCAAGGCCGGCTATCTGGCCGGTAACCCACTGGCGCTGGCTCGCCGCCGCAGCCGCGGCCAACAGTCCGCGCGACAGGTGGAGCGTTTTCTCGAACACGATCAATGGCGAGTCTTGCTGGCCACGGTGGACGAACTGCCCCGCGATCAGGAGCGCGACCGCCAGCACCACGCCCGCGCCAAATACCTGCTGGCCCTGCTCTACCTGCTCGGCCCCCGCGTCAGCGAAGTCGCCAACCACGCCATGAGCAGCTTCATGCAAATCCGCGGGCGCTGGTGGTGGCGCGTGATCGGCAAAGGTCGCAAGGAAGCCCAGGTGCCGGTCAATCAGGACATGCTGCAAGCGCTGCGCGACTACCGCCGCTTCTACGGTCTGTCACCACTGCCCGCCCCGGACGACGCCACCCCGCTGGTGTTGAACCTCAAGGGTACCGGCGGCATCGGCGACAACATGATTTACCGGATCGTCAAGGAGTTGGTGGCCAAAGCGGCGGCGCGACTGGAAGCGGAAGACCCTTATCAGGCTGAAAAGCTGCGCCGTGCTTCCACCCACTGGTTCCGCCACACCAGCATTACCCATCAGGCCGACGCCGGCATCGACATCCAGTTTTTGCAGCGTAACGCCCGCCACGCCCGCATCGATACCACCGGCCTGTACCTGCACGCCGAAGAAAAGGAGTGGCACGAAACCATGGAACGCCATCGCCTCAAGGAATAAACTTCCACAGCCTTAGGCTGGAAATACCGTTCGGCCAAGCCACGGTTCGCAACGCGAAAACTTAAGCACATCAGATCGAGGAAACGTTCCCGCATGTCGTCCTACATTAGCGATACCATCAACTATCTCAAGCAAAGCAGCCCCGCCCAGGCCGAGTTCTACCAAGCCACCGAGGAAGTGCTCGCCACCATCAAGCCGCTGCTCGACCGCAATCCCAAATACCGGAAGCACAATATCATCCAGCGCGTCATCGAACCGGAACGGCAAATCCTGTTTCGGGTCGCCTGGCTGGACGATCGCGGCAACGTGCAGGTTAACAAGGGTTATCGCATCC
>DPWB01000151.1 GCA_003527885.1 Candidatus Competibacteraceae bacterium | reverse complement strand
GCACGTCTTCGGTGATCGCGCCCAGATACTCGTAAGCGATGCCCTCGTCGCCGGACAACCGGAAGCGATCTTCGATGATCGCCGGGTCCAGCCCCAACACTTCCTTGACACCCAGCGACAGCTCGTGGGCGTGAAATTCGCGCTGCAAGCCGACTTTCTTGGCCAGAAAAGAATTGACCCCGTCGCAGGCGATGACCACCTTGCCGCCAATCTCGCCCTGTTCGCGCCGGACCCGCACCCCGACCACCCGGCCTTTGTCGTCGCGTAGCACATCGTCCACCACCGTCGAGGTCAGCAGGAACGCGCCAGCCGCTTCGGCCTGAGCGGCCAACCAGCGGTCGAAGCGCGGCCGCAGCACGATGAAACCGTTGTAAGGTGGGGTGGTGTAGCCTTCGCCCGCGCAGTGAAAGTCGAGCGCGACGCTGGTGGTGGGCGACATGAAGGCGATGTCGCGCCGGCAGATGTAGCGTTCGACCGGGGCTTGCTCCCACCAGTTGGGGATCAGTTCGTTGAGGATGGCGCTGCCGTAGAACGCCGCCCCGGACACGTTCTTGGCCCCCGGATATTCGCCGCGCTCCAGCAACAGCACCTTGAGGCCGGCCCGCGCGCACAGCAGCGCGGCGGTGCTACCGGCCGGACCCGCGCCGACGACGATGACATCGAAGGTTTCGCTGGCGGTGGCTACGTTCATGGGTACAACTCCACGGTCGGCGCTGAAACCGGTTCGGCGGCGACCGGCACCGGGCGGATGGGATCGGGGGACGCCGGCGCGGCCGGATCGGGGGAATGGGCCGCGGCGAGCGCCTGCAACTTGTCGAGCAAAAGCGGCAGAATCTCATGCATGTCGCCCACCACGGCCAAATCCGCCCGTTTCAGCATGGGCGCGGTGCGGTCGTTGTTGACGGCGACGACCCACTCGGCGTCGGTCACGCCGGCCAAATGCTGGCCCGCACCCGACACGCCGAAGGCGATGTACAGTTTGGGCGCGACGATTTTGCCGGTCGAGCCGATGAAGCGCTGCACCTCCAGCCAGCCGCGATCCGCCGCCACCCGGGTGCCGCCGAGCGCGGCGCCCATCTGTTCGGCCAAGCGTTGCAGCAGCGCCATGCCGCTCGGGCCGCCAGCCCCGAAGCCGCCAGAAATGATTCGTTCGGCCTCGCTCAAATCCACCGTGCGCGGATCGGCCGGCAGGGTGCGCAAGGTGCGGTCGCGGAACCGGGTTTGATCGAGTTCCGGGCGCAGCACGTCGATTGCGGCGGTGCGGTCGCGCCGCGGCGCACCCGCGCCACGCACGCCGGGGATCAGCAGGGCGCAGACCAAAGTGGCGTAAGGCCAGACCAGCCGTTCCTGGCACGCGCCGCCGTAGGTGTTACGGATGATTTCGGGATAGCCGTCGCCGATGACGTTGACGCGGATGCAGCAGCCGACCAGCGGCAGATGCCAGCGGGCCGCCAAGCGCGGCAACCAGGCCCGCATTTGGCCGCTGTCCGGGGCCAGCAACAGCGTCGGTTGGAGCGCGCGCAACACCGGGGCCAGCGCCTGCAACCAGCCGTCGGCGCTGAATTGGGCCAGCGCCTCGTGCTCCACCACCGTCACCGCATCAGCGCCGTGGGCGGCCAACGTTTCCGCCAGCCGCGCCACCTCGCTGCCGCACAGGATGGCCCGCACCCGGACCCCGAGGCGGTCGGCGACTTCGCGGCCTTCTTCCACGCATTCAAGGCTGGCCGGCGTCAGTTCGCCGTTCAGGGTTTCGGTGATGACCGCCAGTGACTTATCCATCACACGGCCCTCCCGGCCCGTTCGCCTTCGATGATGGCGGCGTGCGCCCGGCGCGGCGTCACACAGTCGCCGATCCGATAGAGAGCAGGCACCCGGCCTTTGAGGGTCTGGTACATGTCTTCATCGACTTCGCGCACTTGCAGCAGCAGATTCTCGGCGCGGGTGCGCTCGGCTTTCAATTCCCGGTACAGGCTGTCGTCGGCCTGGCGGTGGATCGCCAGCACCACGGTGTCCACCTTGGGAAAATTCACCATTTGACCGCTGTAGTTGTGCAGCGCCGTGACCACGCCGTGGTCGATGCTCAACACCGAGTGATCCGGGGTGCAGCGGATGCCCAAACGTCGCGCCTGCCGGTACCAGTTTTCCAGGTCGAGGGTGACCCCCAAATCCTGGCCGACATAGAGCGTCGGCGTCACCACTTCCACCGCGCAACCTTGTTCGGCCAGAAATTCGGCCACGCTGGTGGCCTCGTGGAAACCGAGCCGGTCCACGATCAGCACGCTGCGGCCCGGCTGGACCCGCCCGGACAGGATATCGACCACGTCCGCGACGCCGGGGCCATCGCCGCCCGGAATCGCGAACCGGTTGGGAACCGATCCGGTGGCCACGATCACCGCCTCCGGCTTGGCGGCCAGCACCGACTCCGCCGTGGCGGTCACGCCGGTCCTGATTTCGACGCCCGACTGCTCGACCTCGTGCAGCAGGTTGCGCACGAGGTCGCCGAACTCGGCGCGATTGGCGACCCGCACCGCCCACACCACTTGCCCGCCCAGCCGGGATTCCTGTTCCAGCAGGGTGACCTGGTGGCCGCGGCGAGCGGCTACGGTGGCGGCCTTGAGTCCGGCCGGGCCGCCGCCGATCACCGTCACCCGCTTGGGAACCGCGGCAGGTTGCAGGGTGCCTGTCCCATATTTCTTCTCCTGGCCGGTCGCCGGGGTTTCGATGCAACCCATCCAGCGGTTGAGGCCCATCCGTCCCACGCATTCCTGGTTGCAGGACAGGCAAAGACGGATATCGTCGACCCGGTTTTCCCGCGCCTTGCGGGCGAATTCGGGGTCGGCGATCTGGCCGCGCACGATGCCCACCAGGTCGGCGTGGCCTTCGTTCAGAATGCGTTCGGCTTGAATCGGGTCCTTGATCCGGCCCACGCCGATCACCGGCAGCCGTACCGCCTTGCGGATCGCCGAGGGGATGAACAGCGCATAATCGGGGCGAACCCGCATCGAGGCTTCGATCATGTACAGGGTTTGGGTGGCGGTGCCGATGCTGGTGTTGATCAGGTCGATGAGCCCGTCTTTTTCCAGAATCCGCGCCACCGCCACCGCTTCGTCGAGCGTGATGCCGTCGCGGATCAGCTCGTCGCCGCACAGCCGGACGCTGATGGCGTAATCGCGGCCGACCTCGTTGCGGATGGCGGCGATGATCTCGCGCAGCAGCCGGGCGCGGTTTTCCAAGCTGCCACCGTATTCGTCGGTGCGGCGGTTGGTGTTGCGCGACAGGAACTGG
>DPWB01000087.1 GCA_003527885.1 Candidatus Competibacteraceae bacterium | reverse complement strand
CCGACCCAGCAGAATGTCGGCCCGACGGATGTTGCTCACCACCTCGAAGAACTCGCCCGGCCATTGTTCTAGCGGCGTCTTGGCGTTCACCAGCTCGACGATGCGATCCAGCCGGGGCTTGGTGAGCCGCGTCAGCGCGTAACCGTTGACCAGCGCCGCCGGTCCCTGATCGCACATGCCGGTGCAGGAGGTGGCGCCGACGCTGACCCGACCATCGGCACGGGTGCCGTTGATGGCCACGCCGAGCCGATCCGCCAGATAATGCAGCAGTTCGCGGTTGCCGAGCATCCGGTCGGTGATGTTGTCGCTGATTAGGATGTCGTAGGAACCGCGTGGCTCGGTGTAGAGGAAAGAATAGAACTCGGCGACGTTGCGTACCTTGTCCGGCGAGATGCCGAGTTCTTCGGCGACCGTGGTGATCGCTTCGGCCGACAGCCAAGTCAGGCTGTCCTGCACTTCACGGAGGATTTGCAACAGCCGGGTCGGCAACTTCTGGTGGCGTTGTACGATGTCGCGGATTTTCTGAACAAACACACTGGATTCCGTCATGGACTACCTCCGTTATTTACCCACCGATCCACACGAGGTGCGGATAGCGCGTTATTCTTCGGTCAGGCCGCTCAGCCAGTGTATCAATAATACTCCAATTTTGCGCAAAAAGCGCTAGTTTAGTGTTGGTGTGGCTGGACTATCGCGCCGTTAGAGCAGCGCTTCCTCGCGCAGCACGATTTCCAGGCTGCCAACGAGCAAGTCAATTTGCCGGAGCACTTCGGCACCGGGTATCGATACGGCATCGAGTAGCGCATCCACCTGCCGTTTCATTCCAGGGGGCAAACGACTACAGCGCACTTCCGCGATCCGCACCAAGCGCTTTTCCCCAGGATGCGGCATTCGATTGATGGCGAAAAGCACATCGAAGTAGCAGCCTAGCAGCGCCGCTATGCGATGGTTTACGCTGACTCGGTCGCCTCGCTCTAGGGCGCGCTGTATTTGATGCGCGTACGCCAAAATGGGAAAGTTCTTGGCGACAACCGCCCTTCGCAATGCTTCGGGGTAAAGCCTCCGTCACTCCGGGTTCCGCGATGACCACTCTGCCTTACTTTGGCGCGCGCCGGGAATCGAGTAAGTGCCAACCGCATGAGCGACCGGATCATCGCTTCCTTCGGAATACAGGGTCACTTCGCCATAAACCAGCGACTTTCCGACTTTTATAAGCCGGCATATACCCAGGATATCTTTATCTGAAGACGGTTTGCGGAGGAAATTCACGGTGAGGCTCGTGGTCACCGCCAAAGGGGTTATGCCAATCTGCTGGAACATGGCGACATACAGCGCCACATCGGCCACGGTCACCATCACCGGGCCGGACACGGTGCCTCCGGGGCGCAACTCGTCGACGCCGACCCGGTGGCGGATGATGGAAGAACCCTCGCTGACCGCTTCGACCAAGCACTTGCTTTGAGGAAACTCTGCCGCCATGAATTTGATAACTTGCTCTTTCGTTACCACCCAAGCTCTCCGTGGACGTTAAAGGTTAGTAGTGAACGATCCGCGCGCGGCGATCCGAACGTGGTCGGGACCCTGCAACCAATAGTATGGAACAGCCGAGGGGCTTGACTCCAAGGACATCGGCGTTGAGCGCCCAAACGCGCGCGTCAGGCCCCGAAGTAAAACTGTTGGTGGTCTTCCCGTGTTGTCAGGATGCGTGTCCATCGGCCGTTGATCGGCTTTGGCATGACCGCCAGCACGGGTTCGAAAGTATGTCCCGCCTCCCCGATATTGACCTGTTCGCCATGATTCACCATCAAAGCGCCGAGCAGGTCGGGGCTGGTCTCGCCGATGCGGGTATTGATGTAAGTCGCCACCCGAAATGACAGCGGCCCTTCCATATTGGCCACCTCCAAACGTAAAAGCTGCCGTTGGCTCAGGCTGTCGGGAGCCATCTTGGAACCTAAGGTCGAGCGGCGGATAGCGGTTTTATTGGGATCAAATAGCTGTCCCGCCGGAATGATGGCGTAAAGGTCGTAGTCACCATGCACGTAACGCGGTCGCAGCAACCCCATTTCCACCAAAGCGATACAACCATAGTGCCTGTGCCGCGGATTCGTTTGGACCAAGTACGGGGTCCGGCAACCGCGCGGCTGCTCGTCGTCGTCAAAGCCAGCGGCGGTGCTGGGTAGCGTCATCAAGTGACCGCTTTCGAACCATTTGCTCCGCGCGTCAGCCAAGCGGTTTTCAGTGAAGACCTGGGGCAGCAAAAAGGGCGAACAGACCAATCCCGCCACCTGATGGCGACCGACATTGCGGTTGGCGGTTTTTGCCTTTAGATCGGCGCGCTTGCCGGTATAACCGCGTTTTCCCACCCAAACGAGGGAGGCTTTTCCCGTCTGACGCACCAAGATATGGCAATCGAACGTCTGGGCCGCCGCGATAAAAATTCTCAAATGGTTGGGGTGCACAAAGTCAGTGTCATCTAAGCTCATCTCATTGCTCTCTCGCCGTGAGAACGTCCCAATTAGCGGCAATTGGAAAAACCAAGTTGTCTCTAAAACTATCACAATTATTGGAATTATTAAGGAGACGCCCATGAATCAGAATCAGCGAAAGTGGCGGCCGTGGCCGGTGATCGCCGCGGTTGGAGCGCTAACGACAATCTCCGCATTCGCCGCCGACCCGGAACTCGGTCTCGGCGCACGGAACACGCCGAACCTGAAGCCGGCGTTCCTCGGTGTGATCGGCCAGCACGACTACGATGGCGTCACCGATGATTTGCTGACCGGTGGACTCGGCTGGGATGGCCTGCAAGCGGCGTATCCGACGCCGCCCGCCACCGACCCCAGCGCGGCCGAACTGCGCCGGCGGGCGATTCACACCAACTATCGCGCGGTGCTCGACATCACTGCGGCCGGCGGCTACGGCCGGCTGTACGGCCCGAACGTGGCGTCAAACGGCACGGCCGACCCGACGCCGGGCGCCGGCAAGATCGCGGGCGGCGAGTACCTCGCTTACGCCGACAACGGCGGCGGTCGCAAAAACGTCACCTTGATGGTTCAAATACCCGCCACTTTCGATCCCGCCCGAGCCTGCATCGTGACAGCGCCCTCTTCCGGTTCGCGGGGTGTTTACGGCGCTATCGGCGCATCGGGCGAATGGGGGCTCAAGCACGGCTGCGCGGTCGCTTATACCGACAAGGGCACCGGCAACGGCCTGCATGACCCGACCACGAATCGCGTCGGTTTGATCGACGGCACCCGCGTCGACGCCGATGCGGCCGGCGGCGCTTCGCACTTCACGGCGGCGTTCTCCACCCCGGATCGAGTCTTATGGAGCGAACTTTACCCGAACCGGGCCGCCTTCAAACACGCCCACTCCCGGCAAAATCCGGAGCGGGATTGGGGCCGGAACACCCTGCAAGCCATCGTGTTCGCGTTCTACGTCCTGAACGAACGCTACGGCATACCCGGCCCGCGCGGCGGCAAACGGATCGTGCTTGACCCCGCCAATACCCTGGTCATCGCCTCGGGTATCTCCAACGGTGGAGGGGCGGCCCTGGCCGCCGCCGAACAAGACCGGCACGGTCTCATCGATGGCGTGGCGGTCACCGAACCCAACGTACAAACCGCCAAAGCGGAGCATTTGCTCATCTATCAAGGTTCAACGTTAATGCCGGCCACTGGCAAACCGCTTTACGACTACTTCAGCTATGCCAACCTGTACCAGCCTTGCGCCGCCCTCTCCGCGCGCGCGACGGGCTCGCCGCTCGCCAGCTTGCTCGCCGCGCCAAACGCGGCGGGCGCGGCCAACCGCTGCGCCGGCCTGCGCGCCAAGGGGCTGCTGGCGGCGGACACGCTCGCCGGGCAAGCCGAAGAATCGCTCGATAAGCTGCGGGCTTACGGCTGGCTGCCAGACAGCGACCTGCTCCATGCCTCACATTACCGGCTGGCCACCAACGCCATCGTGGTCACCTACGCCAGCGCGTATGGACGCTTCGGTGTCGCCGACCAAGTCTGCGGTTTCAGCTTCGCCAACACCGATCCCACCACCGGCGCGGCAATCCCGCAAGTTGCGGTGCTTCAAGATAATATTTTTGCCACCGGCAACGGCATTCCACCCACTTCGGGCGTCAACATCGTTTACTACGACTTGCTGAATGGCCAAGCGACGCTGGATCTTTTGGCGCGGTCTTATTCCACCGGCATGGCCGACTTTGCGCTCGACGGCGCGATCTGCCACCGCAATCTTATCGAAGGGCGCAACATCATCGCAGGCGATCAATCGTTCTACCTGGGCGCGACTTCAGCGCGGGTCCTGCGGGGTATTCGGGCGGTGCAACTGCACGCCCGCCTTCGGAACACGCCCGCGATCATCGTCCATGGCCGCGCCGATACGCTGGTTCCGGTCAATCATTCTTCTCGCGCTTACTACGCGGCGAACCAGCTCGCCACGAACGGCAGATCGAATCTCCGTTATATCGAAGTCACCAACGCTCAGCACTTCGATGCTTTTCTGTCCCTTCCCGGTTATGACACTCGCTACGTGCCGCTGCACCTTTACCTGATCCAAGCGCTCGATTGGATGTACCAGCACCTCACCACGGGCAAACCGCTGCCGGCGTCGCAGGTGGTGCGCACCGTACCGCGCGGCGGTGCGCCAGGGAGCGCGCCAGCCCTGACTGTGGCGAACGCGCCACCCATCCCTGAAGCTCCCGCAGGAAGTGACACCATTACCTTGGGCGCCTCCTTTCAAGGTGATATTTTGTCCGTTCCCGACTGAAGTCGTCACGGTCAAAAAAGCTGCGGGGACCGGAATTTAGCCGGTTCCCGCCATTTCCTCGCCGACAGTCTTATCCGAAAGACCCTAACCAGCCCTCGGACAACCGGCTTTCCCCTCAAAAAAATCGGTCGTTCCGCCGATCTCTTCGAGCGAAATCTGGTCTGATCGATGCGGTACCATAACCTTGCGCCCAACTCAGTTTTATTCTGGCTTTAATCAGAAATTAAAGGCAAAATTATCCATTTACGACGCATACGGAGATAGTACCTTCTCATGCCGAGCCCATTCCTGAAACGCCTCCACTGGCTGCTGCTGGGAGGATTCATCGCCAGCACCGCCAACGCTGTGGACTATCCCTTGCCTCCTTCGGGCACGGATGTCATCGGCGAAGTCAAAGTCGTTTACGCCAAGAAGGAAGAAACGCTGCTCGATATCGCCCGCACCCATAGCTTGGGTTATGACGAAATCGTGCACGCTAATCCGGGCGTGGACCGCTGGGCGCCCGGTGAGAAAACGCCCATCGTGCTGCCAAGTCGCTTCATTCTTCCCGATACACCGCGCGAGGGCATCGTGCTCAACATCGCCGAGATGCGGGTGTATTACTATCCGGCCGCCGGCGCTGGCGGCGAGCGAGTGGTGCATACCTACCCGGTCAGCATCGGGCGGATGGACTGGAAAACGCCGATGGGCTTGACCAAGGTCGTCGCCAAGGATGTCGACCCAGCCTGGCGGCCGCCGGCTTCGATCAAGGCCGAACACGCCAAAGAAGGCGATATCCTGCCGGACGTAGTGCCGGGCGGGCCCGACAATCCGCTGGGCCGTTTCGCGATGCGGCTGGGCGTTCCCGGCTACCTCATCCACGGCACCAACAAACCGTTTGGGATCGGGATGCGGGTGACGCACGGCTGCGTGCGGATGTATCCTGAAGATATCGAGCA
>DPWB01000361.1 GCA_003527885.1 Candidatus Competibacteraceae bacterium | reverse complement strand
GGAATTCATGCGCTACATCACGCAGGATACCCGGCTGGTTTTGAAGGCCCGAACCGTCCCCGGCAAAACCGAAATCTTGCGAGAGATCATTTTGGATCGCCTGCTGGAGGCGGCGATGGTCAGACAAGGTTTGCTGCCGAAGGATCATGCGCCCAACAGCCGGGATTACGCCAAAGCCTATCAGCAGTTGGAAAAGCAAAATTTCCCGCCGCCTGAAACGGTTCCCGCCGAGGAGGAATTGTATCGCTATTACCGGCAACGCCCGGAAGCCTTCGGTATCCCTGGCATGGTGCGGGTCAGTCAAATCCAATTCCGATTGCCCGAAAAGGCGGACGAGGCGGCCAAGGCGGCGACCAAGGCCAAGGCGGAGGGCGCGCTCAAACGCCTGCGGGCCGGCGAGCCGTTCGCCGGTTTGGCGGAGGCCTTAACCGAGAACCCGCAAGCCAAGGTGGCCAAGGGCGATCTGGGATTTTTGCAGCCGGAAAAAGATCCCTGGTTGAAAAAAGCGGTCGAGAGCCTGAAGATCGGTCAGTTTTCCGACGTGCTGGAAGCGCCGATGGGCTACGAAATTATCCTGTTGCAGGACAAGCGCGATCCCATGGTCGCGCCTTATGCGAACGTGCGGGAGAGCATCTTGCAACGGATCCGGCAAGAAGTTCAGGCGAAGGCGCGCGAGCAGTACGCCTGGAAACTGGCCAAGGAGGTCGGCGTCAAGGTGGAAATGCCCGAATTGAAAGGCGCTGTCCCTGAATCCGCTCTTTAAAAGGTGAGTGTCATGTCCGATGCGAAATGGGCCGGTTTTCTGGGTCTGGCGATGCTCGGTTGGTGTTGGGTGGTGCCCGCGCAAAGCGAAGCGCCCAAGGTTGAAGCGCCGCCCACAATACAACCCGTAGCGCCCGAACAGTCGGGCGCGGTGCCGCCGGTGGCCGCATCGTCCGTCCCGCCCGAACAGTTGAAGGCGTTGCGGGAGCGGGTCGAGCGGTACTGGGAAGCACGCCAGTCGCGCGATGTCAAAACCTTATACGAATTGGAGTCGGCCGCGCGGCCCGGCGGTTGGTTGAAGTTGGAGCACGCCATGGGGCTGCAAGGCTTGCCGGTTCGTAAAGTGAAGGTGGATGACATGCGCATCGAGGGCGACAAAGGGATTACCCGCATCAGCGCGGAAGTCATGATCGGCACCATCGGTTGGACCAAGCAAACGGTTACCGATCCTTGGGTGTTGCTGGAGGGTCAGTGGTACCACGAGACCTCGCGCAACTAGGCTGCCTGAAGTAGCGGTCGTCCGATGGTGGAAGGGTTGCGAGAACAGGCCGAGCGGTTCGCGGCCGACGGGCAATTGGAGCAGGCCAGGGATTTATACGCGCGGGTTTGCCAGCTCGCGCCCCATCGCGCCAGCTATTGGCTGCGGCTGGCCCAGTTGCGCTACGACATGGATCAGGCGGGCGATTGCCTGCAAGCGCTGCAATGCGCGCTGCGTCTGGAGCCGCAAAATCCGGCGGCGTTGCTGTTGGCTTCGGCCGCCTCCCTCGAACTTGGCCACCACCTGCAAGCCTTTCAATTGGCCGAACAAGTCGCCCGGATAAAAGGCGGAAATCGCTTGGCGGCCCTGCTCAATCAGGCGAGCGCGCTGCTGAGGCTGGAGCGCTTCGCCGAGGCGCTCGACGCGGCCGAAGTGGCCTTGAGTCTGGACCAAAACCAGCCCGTCGCCCATTCGACGCGCGGTTCGGCGCTGTTGGGTCTGGGCCGTTATGAAGAGGCGCTGGCGGCGTTCGAGCGGTCGCTGGCCCTGCGGCCGGGCCATGGGCCGGTATCGATCAATCAAGCGCTGGCGCTGCGGGCCTTAAAGCGGCCCTCGGAAGCGTTGGCCGCCGTCGATGCGGTGCTGGCGGTCGATCCCGATGCGCCGGCCGCATTGCTCAACCGCGCGGCGGCCTTGCTGGATTTGGCGCGGCCGCAAGACGCCCTGGCGGCGCTGGATCGGTTGTTGGCCCGCCAGCCACAGCACTCCAAAGCGTTACTGAACCGCGCGCTGGCGCTGCTGCAACTGGGGCGTTATGTGGAGGTGCAAAGCGTCGTTCAATCGCTGCACGCCGCCGGACAGTCGGTGGCCGGTACCGTATTGGTCGCCGCCGAAACCTTGTTGCGCCAGGATCGAGCGGCGCAAGCCTTAAACTGGATTGAGCGGGGCTTGAGTTGGCATCCCGACCAGCCGGAGCTGCTGCGGGGGAAAATCGCCATCTTGCTAGCCCAGGAACGCTACCGCACAGCGCTAACGGCGGCGGAACGGTTGCTGGCGGCGGCCGGCCCAGAGCAAGCGGATGAACGGCTCGCGGCGGCGGCGGCTTTTAATGCCAACGGCCGATTTCAGGAGACGCTGGCGTTGCTGGATGCGTTGCCGCCAGCGATGATCGGCGACAACTGGGAATTCCACGCCAAACGCGGCGAAGCGTTGGCCGGCTTGGATCGCTTTGCCGAAGCGCGCGCCAGCTTCTCGGTCGCCGACCGTTTGGCGTCGCGCACTTTTCGCGCCAATTACCACGATGGCCCGTTTCAAAGCCGGCCCGCGGATTCCCTGCCGCCGCCGGTAACGCCCGAACTGGTGCGGATCAATTACGAGTTTCGCCGGCTCGAACATGCGGACTGGCAAGACTACGACCGGCGTATCGCCGAGATCCAACGCTGGACGGAAACAGCCTAGTGTAGATCTCGGTGGTCGCCGGATCATTAAAAAAAAAATAAAAAAATATC
>DPWB01000075.1 GCA_003527885.1 Candidatus Competibacteraceae bacterium | reverse complement strand
CACGTATGGCTATTTTTTTCAAGCAGAAGACGGCATACGATATCTAGTACGGTCTCGTGGGCTCGGAGATGTGTATAAGAGACAGGTGCTGGAGCGGTCCGCCATTGTCGGATAGGTCGCATCGATAAACGGTTTGAGTTCCTCCACGATGAAGCGGAGGTAGTCATCCGACAGCGGTTCCCCGCCGGCTTGCTCGCTGAAAGCCGCCAACAGTTCTCGACTTTCAGGCAGGTGCAAGGGCTTGGCCGGCATATAATCCCGCCAGCGCTGGGGGCTGTTCCAGACGCCCACCACGATGGCGCCCGGATGTCCGCCGGTTTGCATCAGGCCGGTCATGGCTTCGATCACGCCCCAATCCACCCCGATGAACGACAAGGCCGGATCGAACAGATTTTGTCCGTCGTGCATGTAAATGACGGGATAACGCAGTGCCGAGTCTGCGGCGGCGGCCGGCGGACACCACACATCCACGTGGCGGGGCGCGATGTGGCGCGAGGGAAAATCGGCGTGCCGGGCGATCCAGCCGCTTTCCTCGGAAACACCACCGCCGATTCTGACCCTATTCATTCGCAGCCCCGTTCGGCTACCCTTGACCCGATCCCTCAGCTTGGAGGGCTATTCAATCCATCACCGTAAGAATCCCATGAAACAACTGTACATCATCGGCGCCGGCCCCGGCGGATTGGAACACTTGAGTCCCGCCGCCCGTGCGGCGCTGGAATCCTGTACCGAGCTAGCCGGCCACGGCCTGTATCTGAACCTGCTCGGTCCCCTGGCTGAAGGCAAGACCCGCCACAAGACGCCGATGGGCGAGGAATTGGCCCGCGCGGCGCTGGCGCTCGATCTGGCCGCCAACGGCAAGACCACCGCGTTGATTTCCAGCGGCGACGCCGGCATCTACGGCATGGCGACGGTGGTGTTCGAGCTGCTGGCGCGCAAGCCAAAACCGGAATGGGCGACGGTCGAGATTGAGGTGATGCCGGGCATTTCGGCGATGCAGGCGGCGGCGGCGCGGGTCGGCGCGCCGCTGGCGCACGACTTTTGCGTGATTTCGCTCTCCGACCTGCTGACGCCGTGGGAACTGATCGCCAAGCGGATCGATCTGGCCGGACAGGGCGATTTCGCGGTGGCGTTCTATAACGCGGTCTCCAACAAACGCTCTTGGCAACTGTTGGAAGCCCGACAAATCCTGCTGCGCTACCGCCAACCGGAAACGCCGGTGGTGGTCGCCTTCAACGTCACCCGCAAGGGCGAACAACTGACCGTCACCACCTTGGGCGAGCTGGACCCGGAACCCCTGAACATGCTGTCGCTGGTGATGGTCGGCAACAGCGAAACCCGCCGGGCCGGCAAGTGGGTCTACACCCCGCGCGGCTATCACACCAAGCTGGAATTGGCCGGGTCATAGGGCCGTGGCGCCTTACCAAACCGTCTTGGGATAGATCGCCACAGGCGCCGTATCAGCCCGGCACGCTCGCTGCGGATATTTCAATACAATAAGCAGTCGCGACGGATTTCCTCGAACGCCGTTCGCTCTCGTTGCCACTCGGCGGCGAGATCGGCCAGATCGGCGTCCGCCTCCAGCGCCAAGCGCAGCCGCTCATCCCCCGCCAACAAGTCGATGGCGGGAACGTCGGCCACGAACTCGTAGGGCTTCGCGCGCCAGACGAACGCCTCCGGGGCGACGCGCTTGACGCTCTGTAAAAACGCGACGCCGACCGCGTATGAACCGAAACGGCGGCGGTCGGTGACATGAATTTGCACCCCGCCGCAGGTGCCGCCGGCGTGCTTTTGGAACTTGGGCCGGAAATAGAGCGGACGGAACCGGCAACCGGGCAGATGGCGCCGCGCCAGATCGGCCGCCAACACCTCGGGATCGACGCCCGGCGCGCCGGCGACCTCGAAGGGCCGGCAGGTTCCGCGCCCCTCCGACAGTTCGGTGGCTTCCACCAAACACATGCCGGGATAGACCAGCGCGGTATCGACGGTGGGCATGTTGGGCGAGGGATAGACCCACGGCAAGCCGGTCTCCTCAAAATACATCTCTCGCCGCCAGCCTCGCATTGGCACGATGTCCAACTCGCACCGGACGCCCCGCCGCCGATGGACGTAGCGGGCGATCTCGCCCGGCGTCAGGCCGTGACGGTTGGGCAAGGGGTATAGGCCGACGAAGGATTCAAAACCCGGCTTGATCAGATTGCCTTCGGTGGTCAGCCCATCGATGGGGTTGGGGCGGTCGCACACCACCACCCGCACGCCGGCCTTGCCCGCCGCCTCCATGCACAGAGCCATGGTCCAGACAAAGGTGTAATAACGCGCCCCGACATCCTGCAAGTCGACCACCAGCGCATCGAGACCGGCAAGCTGCTCCTGGCGCGGCGTCAGGCTAGCGGCGGTCGCGCCGTACAGACTGTAAACGGGAACCCGAAGCCGGGGATCAAGCGAGACATCTTCGACATCTTCCATGTCCTGCGCTTCGCCCCGCGCGCCGTGTTCGGGGCCGAAGATGGCCGTGATGCGCGCGCCCGCCGCTTGCAACAGATCGAGCGCGTGGCGCAGCCCGGCATCGATGCTGGCGGGATGGCACACCACCCCGATCCGCGCGCCACGAATTTTTTCAGGACCTTCATTGATGAGGGTTTCGAGACCGGTTTGAACGCGGAACATGGGAGGTGCGATACTCTCAAAGTTGTCGATAACCATGATTCTAACCTTGGGTCAGTCGCCGCCGCAGCTTTGTCAGGGACGCTTGGCGACAACGATGGCCCAATCATTGCGGGCGGTCGGTTTTTGCAGGCCCCGCCAAACAAAGCGGCCACTTTGGCCCGGCCCGGTGGTTGTCGGGCCGATAACACGTATCGTTCATGAGGCCGCCAATGGACATCGACGGCATTGACCACCTCGTCTTAACCGTCAAGGACATTGATGCCACCTGCACTTTTTATGAAAAAGTGCTCGGCATGAAAATCATCACCTTTGGGGGCGATCGAAAAGCTTTATCGTTCGGTGCACAGAAAGTCAATTTGCACGAACACGGCAATGAATTTGAGCCAAAGGCCCATAGGCCGACGCCCGGTTCCGCCGACCTTTGCTTTATTACGTCAGTCCCGCTGGCCGAGGTCATCGCGCATGTGGCAGCGTGCGGTGTCGCCGTGCTGGAGGGGCCAGTCCAGAGAAGTGGCGCGAGCGGCCCGGTTATCTCGATCTACTTTCGAGACCCGGATATGAATTTGATTGAGGTTGCCAACGCTATACGCGCCTGACGACGCGAGAGGCCCCACGATCGAAACGGTTGCCTTTTCCAACCGGTGACCGCGCAGCGATTTGAGCGCGGCCTCGAAACCGCTGGTCGGTCGGGTCGGTTCGCTCGTGGACAATCCTCTCCAGGCGGGTCGTGGGTCAGGCGGGCTTTTCCAGATTGGGGGCGGTAGGAATCTCGGTTTTAGCTTTGGTCGCATCCAGCGCCGCCTGCAATTTGATTTCGTCATCGTGCGACAGCGACGTTCTCAGCACCCGCCCACCCGTGCCTTCCAGTTCCGCCAGCACCTTATCCGGCGTGAATTGTTTGACCAACACGAACAACACCGAGGAACCCGGTTTGAGTTCGGAGGCGAGCTTCTTCATGAAATCGTCGTTGATACCTACATCCGTCAGCGCGCCGCTCAACGCACCGCTGCCCGCGCCCACCGCGAGGCCGAGCAAAGGGTTCATAAAAAGCATCCCGATCAGCAAACCCCAAAAACTGCCGGTCACCGCGCCCACGGCGGTCAAATTGGTGATTTGGTGCAACTTGACCCCGCCCTTCTCGTCAACCACCGCAACCACCGCATCTTCCAGATCGATCAGGTATTCCTTCTGCATCCGCAACAGCCGCAGCCGTACTTCCTCGGCCGTATACCTATCGTCGTAGGCGACCGCCACAAAAGTATTAGCCATCTTCAGTCTCCTTCAAATTCATGCCGATGCACCGGTTGAGCCCTTGTTAGCTCTAGCCATCAGACCGCTCGCAAAAGTGTGAGTTTCAATTATTTGATCGAAACCGCTTGCCCTAACCGCTTACTCGACTGAAATCAACTGCCCCAACTCCGGCAAGCAAAAGCCGTAATTCGTGCCGGATTTCAGCTGATTCGATGGCCGTGGACGATGCCTTGCGACAACGGCCCGCCTTTGTGCGGACAGCGGTCGCGCAGCGCGAAACCTGCCCCTTGGCGGCACGGAACGCCGCCACATCGCCCCGCAGCGTTTTCACCACCTCGCGACAAACCCATCGACATAACCCATCGTGCTTTACTCCTTCGAGTTGAATACATCGAACGACACATGCGGGAGTCCGTGTGTGTACTTGGATACCTATGACGACGGACGAAGGCTGCGAAATTCGACGCCGCGCATCCGTATCGAACGATTTTCTTGACCCGATCCGCGCGGGACCTCGGTAGTCCCCGAAAACTCTTCGGTGTTTGTGGAGTCTTCCTTTGAGAGGGCAACCATGTTTGGCGCTCGGGATTGCGCCGGTTTCCGTTCCCTTTTCAGCTACGGCTTTCACCGTTGGCAACGACAAACAACTGGAGGACAACATGAAACGTACAGCATCGGCCGTATGGCGCGGCGGACTTAAAGACGGTAAAGGCGCTCTGACCAGCCAAAGCGGCGTACTCTCCAATACCCCTTACTCGTTCGATACCCGATTCGAAAATGGCAGCGGCACCAACCCGGAAGAATTGATTGCGGCCGCTCACGCCGGCTGCTTTTCGATGGCGCTGTCGATGATGCTGGGCGATGCGGGCATTCGGCCCGAGCAAATCGACACGGCGGCGGCGGTCAGCCTGGAACAGGTCGGCAACGGGTTTGCCATTACCACCGTGCATCTGGCGGTGAAAGTGCGCGCCCCCGGCGCGGACCCGACCCAGTTCGCCGAGATTGCCGAACAGGCCAAGGCCGGCTGTCCGGTCAGTAAGGTCTTGAACGCCAAGATCACCATGAATGCGGATTTGCAGAATTGACCGCCAGATTCTGGCCGAGCTATCAACCCGGCCAGAAGCCCGCTGCCCGCGCCTCGATTCGCGACGGCCGGGCTCCTGCCGGACCGAAGCCCCTCACGGCTTCGGTCCGGCGGGCTCGACGAACAGCGGGCGTAGCCCCGTAATCAAGCGAGCGCCCTTCTTGCGGGTCAGGTAAGCCCACGCCCATTCCAGTAGCACCAGGGTCGCGGCGCGGGCGTTGATCAGTAAATAGATGTGAACCAAGCCCCAGAACCACCAAGCCAGCCGGCCTCTCAGCTTCAGTTTGCCAAAATCGGCCACGGCGGCGTTGCGCCCGATCATGGCGAGGCTGCCGACATGACGGTAGCGGAAAGGCGGCGGGGCACGGTTTTCCAAGCGCGCCCGGATCACCTCCGCCACGTACCGGCCACCCTGTTTGGCGGCCGGCGCGAGGCCTGGCACCAACCGCTCGCCTTCCCAAATCACCTTGGCGGCGTCACCGATGACGAAGATTTCAGGATGGCCCGGCACCGCCAAATCCGGGCCGACCGCCACGCGCCCGCCGCGATCCGTTTCCGCTCCGAGCCACTGCCCCGGACCGTCGGCCTTCACACCCGCCGCCCAGATCACCGTCGCCGTGGGGATGAAGGTTGCGCCGACCTGTACCCCTTGCTCGTTCACCGCCTGCACGGGCTGACCCAGTTGGACTTCAACGCCGAGTTTTTCCAGGCACCGGCGCGCGTACTCGGACAAATCGGGCGCGAAACCGGCCAGCAACCGTTCGCCCGCTTCCACCAGCACCACTCGCGCCGCCTTGGGGTCGATGTGGCGAAAGTCGCGCGCCAGCGCAACTCGCGCCAGTTCCGCCATCGCGCCGGCCATTTCGACGCCGGTCGGACCGCCGCCGACCATCACGAAATTGAGCAGCCGGCGCTGTTCGGTGGCGTCACTAGCGATTTCCGCGTGCTCGAAGGCCAACAGGATGCGTTTGCGGATTTCGGTGGCGTCGATGATGCGCTTGAGGCCGGGCGCGTACGGCTCCCATTCGGGATGATTGAAATAGGAGTTGCCGCTTCCGGTCGCCAAAATCAGGAAGTCGTAGGGATAGCGGCGACCGCCCGCCACCACTTCTCGGGCCGCTTTGTCGGTGGCGGTCACTTCCGACAACACCACCGCGATGTTGCGCTCGCCGCTGAACAAGCCGCGAATCGGCCAGGCGATATCGGCGGGCGACAGGTCGGCGGTCGCCACTTGATAGAGCATGGGCTGAAACAAGTGATAGTTGCGGCGGTCGATCAACGTCACCTCAATATCCGACCCGGCCAGCCGCTTGGCGACGGCGATACCGCCGAAACCCGCCCCGACGATGACTACTTTGGTTTTCTTGGTCATGGGTTGCTCGCCTCTTATTTCAAATAAACCGCGATACCCGCAGTAAACCGCGATACCGCGGCGCGCAGATCCGGCAAAACCCGCCGCTTTAACCCGGCCACCACTTCAAACTATGACCCGAATCCTGCAAATCCATCTCGGCCAATTTTCCGACCGGGGCGTCAAACCCGTTAATGAGGATTTTTACGGCGCAATCATCCCGGAAGGTGAAGCGCTGAAGTTGAAGGGTGCGGCCCTTCGCCATCGCCGACGGAATGAGTTCCAGCGAACCGGCTCGCTGGGCTTCTGAATACGCGGCCAAGAACTTCCTCAACGATTACTTCGCCACGCTGGCGCCGCTCTCTGTGCTGCATCGAGGTTGAACGGTCGAACGGATCCAAGCCGCGCCCCGCTTGATAGAATTGCGTTATGATCGCCCGACCACCCTCCCGCTTCCGCGCCTCCACTGTCACGCTGGCCGCGCTCGCGGCGTTGCTGGCGCTGTTCGGTCTGATGCTGATCGACAGCGCTCGACGCGCGGCGCTGGTTGATCGCTCCGCTGATCGGGCGCTGGTTCGCGAACTCGGCTTGACCGACCTAAGTCTCTTGACCGAGGCCCGCTACACCCGCCACCTCAGCCAAGCCGACCGACACAGCGCATTTCAGGATCATCCGGCGGCGCTGGAGCATTTTCCCTCTGGCGCGCTGCTGCCACCACCGCCTCACCTCGCGCCCGACCCGCGTTGAATTCAGGCGTCGTCGCGATCTTGGCGAACCCAGATCAGTTGTTCGGTGACGAAGCCCAGCGCCTTGGCCTGCTTCAACAAATCATCCAACACCGCGCGCGGCAGCGTGCGGGTCCGCGCTAGAATCCACAAATAATCCCGGTTGGGGCCGCTGATCATGACGTGGTAATAATCGGTCTTATCCAGGGCGATGATGTGGTAGCCTCCGTACAGAGGCCCGAAAAAGGATACTTTCAAGGAACCGACCGTCGGGTCGCCGGTGAAATAAGCGCGCCCCTCCGCTTCCTTCCAAGCGCCCGCGCGGTCGTTAAAACCTCGATTCAGCACCCGGACGCCGCCGTCGTCGCGCAAGCTGTAAGTCGCGCTGATGTTGCTCAGACCGCGCTCGAACGGATGGTCCAAACGCGCGATTTCGTACCATTTGCCGAGATAGCGGTCCAGGTCGAAACCGGAAACGGGCGTCACGCCGCCGGGCGGCGCGACCGCGCAACCGGCGAGCGACAACAACAGCAACCCCAATATCGTTTTCATTGGCATAACCCTCTATGAGGCCGATAGAAGCGCCCGATATTACCCGTCATCGGCGAATCGCCGCAGCGTTCTTTTCCAGCCTTGAATAAAATGAATCGACCATGCGCGTTGCGTTCGAACGGCAAAAATACCTGATCGACTACACGCTCGCCGCGCTGCTGCGGCGCAAAACCCGCAATCTCGGCCTGCTGCTGGTGTATGCCCTGCTGGTCTTCCTGTTCGCGTCGGTTCTGCTCCTCAGCCAGGGCTTGCGGCGGGAGGCGGCAGCGCTGCTGCAAGACGCTCCGGAAGTAATCGTACAGCGGCTGGCCGCGGGGCGGCACGATCTGCTGCCGGCGGATTGGCTCGACAGCCTGCGCCGGATCCGCGGCGTCAGCGACGCGCGGGGCCGGTTGTGGGGCTACTATTACGATCCGGCGGTGAAGGCCAATTACACTGTGATGGCGGCTGCGGAACGGCCGCTGGCCGAAGGCGAAATTTTAATCGGCGCGGCGCTGGCGCGGGTCCGCGCTATCGGGGTCGGCGATGTGTTCAGCCTGCGCGCGGCCAGCGGCCCGCCGGCGCTGTTTAAAGTGGCGGGCATCCTGGAGCCATCTTCGGAACTGCTGAGCGCCGATTTGCTGCTGCTGTCCGAGAGCGGTTTTCGCGCGCTGTTCCAGTTTCCGCCGGAGCGCTACACCGACGCCGTGCTGACCGTGAGCAACCCGCGCGAGGCGAGCACGGTCGCGCGAAAAATCGCGCTGGCGCTGCCTTCCAGCCGACCGATTTTGCGCTCCGAAATGTTGCGGACCTACGACGCGGTGTTCGACTGGCGCGAGGGTGTGACCTTTCTGGCGCTCGCCGCGCCGCTTTTGGCGTTTGCGGTTCTGGCGTGGGATAAGGCCGCCGGCTTGAGCGCCGAGGAAAAACGCGAAATCGGCATCCTCAAGGCCATCGGCTGGGAAACCGGCGACATTTTGCGGATGAAGCTGTGGGAAGGCGCGCTGCTGTCGCTGACCGCCTTTTTGCTCGGCTATCTGCTGGCTTGGTGGCAGGTGTTTCACGGCGGCGCTCGCCTGTTCGCGCCGATCTTGAAAGGCTGGGCGGTCCTCTATCCCGACTTTCGGCTGACCCCGACCGTCGATCCAGGCCAAATCCTGATCGTGCTGGCGGTGACGGTCGTACCGTACATCGTCGCCACGCTGGTTCCGGGCTGGCGGGCGGCGATTGCCGACCCCGACGCGGCGATGCGCGGATGATCGAACTTCAGGCCGTCAACAAACGGTTCAATCCAGGCCAGTCGAACGAGTGCCGGGCGCTGGCGGACATCGACCTGCGGTTGGAACGGGGCGGCATCACCGTGTTCACCGGCCCCAGCGGGTCCGGCAAGACCACCTTGCTCACCCTGATCGGCTGCTTGGCCCGACCGACCAGTGGCCGGATCTCGCTCGACGGCCGGTTGCTGTCCAACTTGCCGGAGCGATTTTTGACCGAGGTGCGGCGTCACACCTTCGGCTTCGTGTTCCAACAGTTCAATCTGATCCGGGGTCTGACCGTGTTGGAAAATGTGATGCTACCCGCTTATCCGCTGGGCCGGCCTTATCGGGAGTTGACGGCCGGCGCACGGGCGCTGCTGGCGCGGTTCGGTTTGGAGCCGAAAGCCGGTAGCAAGGTCGAGTGGCTGTCCGGCGGCGAGGCGCAGCGCACCGCCTTGGCCCGCGCGTTGATCAACGATCCGGCGGTGATCGTCGCCGACGAGCCGACCGCCAACCTCGACAGCCGCTTGTCGCGCGAGGTGCTGGGCTTGCTGGACGATCTGGCGGCGCAAGGCCGGACGGTGCTGGTCAGCAGCCACGACCCGCTGGTGTTCGAGGCTGCGCGCGTTCGCCGAAGGCTTGAATTGCGCGACGGCCGCTTGGTCGGAGATCACCCGTGCTGATGTCGCCCGCGCTGGTCGCGCTCGGTTTGATCGCGTTCGTCGCAACCGGCGCGGTGCTATTGGCTTGCGGGTTCGCGCTGCGGATTCTGGGCTGTTGGGACCTGGCGAGCGGCGGCGAGTTGCAGGTGCGGCTGGAGCGGCGGACGTATTTGATTTCCACCTTGCTCGGTTTTGCGTTGGGCGCGGAATTGCTGTCGCTGTTGCTGTTCGTCCATACCGCCGAAAGCCTGTCTTCTCAATTTGTCGGCGCGATGTGCGCCACTGGCGTACTGAACGCTAACGCCTTCGGTTTTCCGGCGCTGCTATTGAAAATCGCGGTGTTTTTCCTGGCGGCGTTGTGGCTTTTGCTGAACCGGATCGACAACCGGGGCTACGATTATCCGCTGGTGCGGTTGAAATACGGCCTGCTGCTGGCCCTCGCGCCGCTGACCGTTGCGGAGGCGACGGTGCAAACGCTGTATTTTCTGGGCCTGAAACCCGATGTCATCACCTCGTGCTGCGGCTCGCTGTTCGGCGCGGACGGTCGGGGCGCGGCGGCGGAATTGGCCGGGTTGCCGCCCGAGCCGACGCTGGTCGCGTTTTACGGAACGGGAGCGGCGCTGCTGGTCTCGGGTTTGGCGTTCCGGCGTCGGCTCCGGTTGGGACCGCTGTTCGCCGCCGGCTGCGCGCTGGCTTTCGGCGTCGCCATCGCCGCGATCATCGCCGTCCTGTCGCTTTACGTGTATGAGAACCCGAACCATCACTGTCCGTTCTGTTTGTTGAAAGCCGGTTACGGCTACCTCGGCTACGCGCTTTATGTACCGCTGTTCGTCGCGGCCGCCGCCGGCTTGGGCGCGGGTCTCATCGCGCCGCTCGGGCGCATCGCCAGCCTGCGGGCGGTCGTTCCTGGCGAAGTTCGACGGCTGACGTGGCTGGCGTTGGGCGGATTCGGCATTTTTTACGGCCTGGCGACCTGGGTGATCGTGCGGTCGAATTTGGTTTTGCTGGGTTAAGGCGGCCCGGAAAGCGCCCTGTTCCTTATGAGCGATCCGCCCCTCTCCTGGCTGCTGATCCTGGGCGCGTTGACCGCCTTCGCGCCCATGTCGATCGACATGTATCTGCCGGCCTTGCCCGCCATCGCCGCCGATTTCGGAACCGCGTCTTCCGCCGCGCAATTTACCTTGGCGAGCTTCTTCGTCGGCCTGGCGCTCGGTCAGGCGATCCACGGCCCGCTCGCCGACCGCTTCGGACGAAAGCCGCCGCTGTACGCCGGCCTGACCCTCTACGTGATCGCCTCGGTCGGTTGCGCGCTCGCGCCCGATATCGCCGCGCTGACGGCCCTGCGCTTCGTCCAAGCGGCGGGAGGCTGCGCCGGCGTGGTGATCGCGCGCGCCGTGGTTCGCGACCGCTTCGACGCCCAAACCTCGGCGCGCGTGTATTCGCTGCTGATGCTGGTGATGGGTCTGGCCCCGATCCTTGCGCCGCTACTCGGTGGCCAAGTCCTCCTGCTGTTCGGCTGGCGCGCCATTTTCATCGTACTGGCCCTGTTCGGGCTAAGCTGCCTGCTGGCGGTCTGGCGCTATTTGCCGGAAACTCGCCCGGCGCAGACCGCTGGCGGCGGGCTCGGCGCGACCTTGCGAACCTACGGCGAACTATTGAAGGATCGCGGCTTTTTGGGCTACAGCTTGAGCGGCGGCTTCGCGCACGCCGGGCTGTTCGCCTACATCACCGGCTCGCCGCATGTCTTCATCGAACTGCACGGGGTGCCGGCGCAAGCCTACGGCTGGCTGTTCGGGTTCAACGCCCTGGGGTTGATCGCCAGTTCGCAGCTCAACCGCCGGCTGTTGGCACACCGTGACGCCGAGGCGATCCTGCGCCGCGCCAACCGCGCGACCGTGCTGTTGGGGCTGGTGCTGCTGGCGGTGGCGGCCGGCGGCTGGGGCGGCTTGCCGGGATTGCTGATCCCGCTGTTTGGCTATCTCGCCAGCCTGGGTTTCACCGCGCCGAACGCCACGGCGCTGGCGCTGGCCCGACAGGGCGCGCGCGCGGGCAGCGCGTCGGCGCTGCTCGGCACGCTGCAATTTGGGGTGGCCACCCTGTCGAGCGCGGCGGTCGGGCTGCTCGGCGCGGGTTCGGCGCTGCCGATGGCGGGCGTCATCGCCGGTTGCGGCCTGCTGGCTTATGTCGCCCATCGCCTCTTGGTCGGCGACGGCGGGCAGCATTAGCGGTCAGTAGCCGCTGCGGTGGGTCGGACTCCATTTTTCGCGGACCAGTTCGTGTTCGCCGTTGAACGTGGCGCACTTGGTGTTTTCGTAAAATTCGTATTTGCGGTTATTGAGAAATTGCAGGGGATCGCCGGTGAGTCTGGCCCATTTGTAACAGGTTCCAAAAGAAACATCGTCCTCGTATTCCCACACGTCGGCGGCCTTATTCAGGGTCTTGACAATACAGCAGCCGTAGCGCTCGTTCTGTTTCAAGGTGAAGTGTTCGGTAAAACCGGCCGCCACCACCACAGCGGCGCTTTGCGACAGCAGCAACGCCGACCCCGCCAACAAAAAACTTGATTTTTTCATAAATTTACTCCCTTGATTTTCAGGTCGATTCTCAAAATAACCGCGCGCGCGGCACCCGGCTGAACATTAAAAATCATAATACATTACCAACACCCGCGCGCTCACCAACGCGAAGAAAACCGCGCCGCAAAACCGCGAGCCGGCGCGGAGCGCTCTATAC
>DPWB01000394.1:671-16326 GCA_003527885.1 Candidatus Competibacteraceae bacterium | reverse complement strand
CAGGCGCTCGATTTCGTATTTCTCTTTTTTTAAAGCAGAAGACGGCATACGAGATCTAGTACGGTCTCGTGGGCTCGGAGATGTGTATAAGAGACAGGTTCGACCGCTTGCCGGATTTGTCGGTCGGTGACCGCCTTACAGATACAGAGGTACATCGCTGGAACTCCTCGTTCGTCAATGGCGGTTTCGAGAGGGTCCGCTGCAGTTACTTGCGGATATCTCTTGCCACGAGCCGGATGAAATCAGACACTGAAAGCGCCTGCGGTCGCAATCTCACCCGCTAAAAGTAGAGCAAAACGGTGGGAATTTACCAGCCCGATCCAAACCGAACCCGCAAAACCGCAGCGGATGCGAACACCATGCTCAATACCGCGAACAAAGCATACGGCCTTCCGGAGCTGCCGGACAATTTCACCACGCCGGATGGATCGGCCGTTTCAAACATTGCGCTCGACCGCCCGATCGCGCTCGTACCCGCTTACAACGAGGAAGCCACCATCGGCTTCATCGTCGCGCAGATCCGGCGGCGTTTTCGTTATCCGGTGGTGGTGATCGACGATTGCAGCAGCGACGCCACCGCGACGATCGCCCGCGCGGCCGGCGCCACCGTCCTGCCGCTGACGCTCCAGCTCGGCGCGTGGGGCGCGATTCAAACCGGTCTGCGCTACGCCTTGCGCGAGGGCTATCGGACCGCCATCACCCTCGATGCCGACGGCCAGCACGAGCCCGAGTGCATCAGCGAGCTGGTGGAACCGTTGGCCAGCCGGCGGGCCGATGTCGTGATCGGCGCTTTTCCCGAGCGCGCCAGCCGCGCCCGCCGCATCGCTTGGTCGTATTTTCGCTGGCTCACCGGCTTGAAACTGGAAGACATCACCTCCGGTTTTCGCGCTTACAGCCACACCGCGATGACCGTGCTCGCCGCCCCGGAAGCCAGCCTGCTCGACTACCAGGATGTCGGCGTGCTGTTGATCCTGCGCCGCAAGGGGTTGCGGACCGTCGAGGTTCCGGTCTCCATGCAGCCGCGCGCTCAAGGCGCGTCGCGGGTGTTCCGCTCCTGGTGGATCGTGGGAAAATACATGCTTCAGACCAGCGTGCTCTGCCTCGCGCGGGTCGGCAGCCGATCTGTTTCGGCCGCCTCCGACGACTGAGAGTCCTGCATGATTACTTACAAAATCACCTCGACGGTGATCGGGATCAGCTTTGCCCTCATCATCCTGTTTCTGGTCCGCCGCGACCGATTGCACGGACCTTATGCGATCTGGTGGATCGGAGCCGCCGCGACGGTCGGAATCCTGGGTTATTTCCCGCAGCTTTTCGATTACCTGGCCGTCTACCTGGGCGTCAGCTACCCACCGGTGTTGGCCATCATCCTGGGGCTTGGGATGCTGCTGGTCAAGATCCTGACCATGGACCTGGAGCGCTCCCGGCAGGAACGCTTGATCCGTCGCTTGACGCAACGGCTCGCGATGTTCGAGGCTCACGGGCCTATTCCCGACCCCAAGGAATTGACGGAACCGCCGGAAATCGGAGCTATCCCGCACTCCGACGAACACCGGTCGGGCGCTCTCAAGAAACTGTGATGCGCGTCCTGCATATCGGCAAATACTATCCTCCGTTTGCCGGCGGCATCGAGCATTTTCTGGCCGACCTGTTGCCGGCGCTGCAACGCCTGGGCATCGCTGGCGCGGCGGTGGTACACGACGAACAGCGCGGCCGCCAGGGGCAGTATCCCGGCCCCGCCGACGCCCCGGCGATCTATCGCGCGCCCTGTCACGGCCAGTTGCTCTACGCGCCGATCAGCCCCGCGTTCCCGGCGTGGCTGAATCGGGCGATCCGCGAGTTTCGGCCCGATGTGCTCCACCTGCACATGCCCAACACCTCGGCGTTCTGGGCGATGCTCGTCCCCCGCGCCCGAAAAATCCCGTGGATCGTGCACTGGCACGCCGATGTGGTGGCTTCGCTCATCGACCGCCGGCTGGCGCTGGCCTATCGTCTGTACCGGCCGTTGGAACAGCGGCTGCTGGCCGCCAGCGAGGCGATCATCGCCACCTCGGCACCGTACCTGGAGGCCAGCGCCGCACTGCGGCCGTGGCGCGAGCGCTGCCACGTCATTCCGCTCGGTCTCGACGCCGGCCGCTTTCCCGACCCCGATGCCGGGGCAGTGGCGCGGGCGGCAACGCTATGGGGGGCTGGAACCGCTTTCCGGGTGTTGGCCATCGGTCGGTTGACCTATTACAAGGGTCACGACGTGTTGGTTCGGGCTGCCGCCGAATTGCCCGACAGCCGCATCCTGATCGTCGGGAGCGGCGACCAACGGGAGCGGTTGGCCGGGCTGATCGGGTCGCTGCACCTGCGCGAGCGGGTGTCGCTGCCCGGTTTCCAGCCGCGGGCCGAGCTGTATGCGCTGCTGGCCAGTTGCGACGTGCTGTGCCTGCCGTCGCTGGAGCGGACCGAAGCCTTCGGCATGGTGCTGTTGGAGGCGATGCGCTTCGGCAAACCGGTGGTGGTCGGCGATATTCCCGGTTCCGGCCCCGGTTGGGTGGTGCGACAGGCCGGTCACGGTCTGTTGACGCCGCCGGGCGATACCGCCGCGCTGGCCGCCGCGCTGCGGGAACTCCAGCGCGATCCCGCCCGGCGGCAAACGCTCGGCCAATCCGGCGCGAGCGCCCTGCGGCAACGCTTCGGCAGCGATCGGGTCGCGCTCGCCGTAGCCGACTTATACCGACGGGTGCTCGCCGCCGCTCGAACGGTCGAGCGCCGGTGAGGGTTCCATCGGCCGCTCCTCCTCGCGCGCCGGGCGCGGCGGCACGAAGACCGTCACCACCCAGAACATAAAGGCGGGCACGAACTCCAAAAACACCCGGTTGATGCTGGTGTACTCTTCGGCCCAGTACTGGGCGTCCGTGAAGAAGAACAGCACGAACAGGGCCGACAGACACGAGCCGATGAAGACCGCCACGATCCGCCGCCGGCGCTCCGCCCGCAGGCCGGGCACGGCCGCCACGGCGGCCGCCAGCATCAGATACCAGAACAAGTGCCAGCTGCCCAACACGAAGAAATTTTTCAGCACCGGCTCCCAGGTACCCCGATAGCCCAGGTTGAACCGGCCCAGAAAAGGGATCTGGATTAGCTGGGGTCTCAGTTGCAACTCGCCCAACCCCGGCACGCCAAACGCCACGCCGCCGACCGCCCACCAGCCGATTCCCAGCACCGCCACGCCGCCGGCCAGCAACCGCAACGGCCAGCCGCGCAACCAGACGGCGAGCAGCGCGGGTAAAAACAGCAGCAGCCAGACCGCGCCCTCCAGCTTGATCAGCGGACAGGCCGCCGCCAACAGCACCGCCAGCACGCCTTGCCGGCGCTCACCACCCCACAGCCACTGAAAGAAAGCGATCACGGCCAGACCGAACACCGCCGCCATCCACAAATCGGCGTAACCCGCCAGGGCGACGTGCGTATCGAGGATCGGCAAGGACAGCAACATGCCGGCGGACAGCAGGGCGATCAGGGGCGGCGCGCCCCACCGACGCGCCTGCCCGTAAAAACCGAACCCCAACGCCAGCGCCGCGCCGAACCACGGCAGGTTGGCGACGGTTTCATTCCATGCGCCAAAGGCCAGCGTCGGCCACAGCGCCAACAGCGGCACGGTGTCGGGATAGTTCCACGCTTCGATGGTGTAGAGCGCGCCGGCGGGGTCGTTCACCCAACGTTGCGGATCGACGAACGGCGCCCACTGCCGCAACTCGGACCACACCTTCGGCCGGACGGTCCACGTGGTCCAGGCGTCCCAGGGGAACAGCGGTCGCCACCAGATTTCCTGCGCCAGCCCGGCCAAGCGCCAGCCCAGCCACGCCAGCAACAGCACAAACAGAAATTGTTGCCAACGCGATTGTTCGAGCCACGCCTCGCCAAACCGCCGCGGAGTCGGACCGGACCTCCTGGCGGACCCGACCTGCCGCCACACCCGCCAAGCCCCCCCCGATGCCAGCACCGTCAGAACCAGCAAGGGACCGGCGGCATCCGGCGGGAATCCGAGCGCCGCTTGCACGCGCAACAACAGCGTGACCGCCAGCATTCCCAAGACATAGCCGTAACCAGAAGCCAGCGGCCAGACACCGGGCGGCGCATCCGGCCAGCCGGCGCGAACCCAGAGCGCGCCGGCCAGCCACGGCAACAGCAACGCAAAGCCCGTCAACCCCCCTTCCATCGCCGTTTAGCCTCCCCGAACCCGAAACAGCGCACCGGACGTAGCCGAGTGCAGCAAATCTACCGGCAATTCCCCGCCTGTCCACTCCAGGATTTGGCGCTTGCGGTCGTAACGCACTCCCGGCAAAGGCGCCAGGATCAGCACAAAATCGCCTTGATGCGCCACCCCAACGCCCGGCGGTTGGGAAAATTTCATATAGCCGTTATGCGGCAGCAGGTGATAGCGCGCCCGTCCCGACCAGAAATCACCGGGCTCGGCGCTGACGATGAACAGTTTGTTGGCCGGCCGGTCGGGAAGCTGGCGCCGCACGTCGAACAAGAAGCGGTACCACTCGCCATCCAAGCCCGCCAGCAGGCGCTCATCGCCCTGCTTGCCGGCGTAGCGGGCCTCGGTGGCCGCCAGCCGCCGGCTCAACTCCCACTGCCAGCGCGCGTCCAGCACCAGCCAACCCACCGCCAACAAGGCCAGATAAGGCCGCCAGGCGCCACCGCCACGACGCGGCGGGACCAACAGCGCGTACAAACCGGCGCTGAACCCGACCCAGAGCGCCACCAGCAACACCGGAGGAAACAAGGCATCCAGCGGTGCGCCGGCAGTGTAATTGATCGAGCGCTGGTTCCAGTCCTCGAAAGTGGTCCACTCGTCGAGCGCCAACCGCGCCAGTTCGGCGACGCCGAGCGGCGGCGGCTGCACGCGCAGGCGGCGGATGACCAGCGGTCGGTCCAGCGGCCCCTCCGACACCAGCCCGACCATGCCGATCCGCCCCCGCCAGTGCGGTTCCGCGCTCAAATCCAGGGTGCCGAACTCCGGCCCGGCCGGCGGCAACACCTTCTCCCGCACCGTGCGCGGCTCGGCCAGTGTGGTCCAGATGAATTTCAGCTCGCGGCCCGGCCGCAAACCGTCCACTCGCCAGAACAGCCGGCGGTACAGCGCCGCCCGCACCAAGCGGGCCGATCCTTGAACCGATATCACACCGTGCGGCCCCGGCTGGTTGATTTGCAAGCCGGCCTCCGTCAGCGCGCCCTGCCCGCTCGCCAGTTGCAAATCAGCCCCTTTCAGGATGATCGGCGGCGCGACCGACGGCAAGCCACCCGCGCGATAGAACACGACCAAAACCAGCGCGGTCAGCAGGATACCGCCCGACGCGGCCAACAAAACGCCGCCGGCCGCCCTCACCCACCCCGGCGCAAACGCCGCGAGCGTCATTTGAGTGATCCTTGCAATGCAGCCTCTCTACAGTAACGGTCCAGCGTCCAAACGGGACGGTAGCCCAGTTCGGCGCCGATTCGGGTGGAATCGTAGCAAGCCCAGCCCAGCAGCTTGTCCAGCGCCGTCCGGGCCTTCCGGTCCCGGCGTCCGAGCACCCAGCGCAACCCATCCGCCCCGGCCGCCGCACCGTACAAGACTCCGGCCGGCACGGTCCAGCGCGCAATCGGCCGATCCAGCGCGCGCCGCAGAATGAGCGACAGCTCTCGACCGGAACAGGGCACGCCGTCGGTCACGAAATAGGTTTTGCCGGCGGCGGCGGGATGCGCGGCGCCAAGCAGCGCCGCTTGCGCCACATCGTCGACATGGACCAGCGAGCGCCGGTTGCCGGTATCCGGCAAGGGCGGCAACCAGCCGCGCCGCGCCGCCTCGATCAAGCGCGCCAGATTGGCTTTCATGCCCGGCCCATAAACCAGCGCCGGCCGCAGATTGACCGCGTGTAAGCCCCGGTCGCGCCCCGCGGCCGTCACCCGCTCCTCGGCGGCGCGCTTGGCTCGCCCGTAGGGCGTATCCGCCGGCGCATCCCAGCTTTCGTCCACGCAATGCGCTCCGGGTTCACCGACCGCTTTGACGCTGCTCAAAAACACGAACCGGGCCACGCCCGCCGCCAGCGCCGCATCGAGCAGACGAAACGTTCCCTCGGCGTTCACCGCCCGGTGCCGGGCCGCGAAATCCGGCGTATCCGCCGAGTCGGCATGGGCGAAGCCCGCGGCATGGATGACCGTATCGATACCGGAACAGGCTCGCCTCAAACTGTCGGTATCCGCCAGGTCGCCGGGAACGGTTTCGATACCGTGCCAGTCCACCGGCAAGTTTCGTCCCGTGCGGATCAGAACGCGCACCCGCGCCCCGCGCTCCCGCAGCAACACGACCGACCGGCGCCCGATAAAACCGGTCCCGCCGGTCACCAGCACCGGGCGCTCCCGAAAAAAATCCGCCGCTACCACCACCGCCACCCGTGCTGGCCGAAGAACAAGGTCGCCGACCGCAGGAACAACCCGACATGCCGGGGACCCTTGCGCGCGGCATGGCCGCCGAGATGGACGATGCGGATTCGCGGCGCGCACGCCAGCCGCGCCACCGCCGCCAGCCGCAAACTCAAATCGAAATCCTCGAAATACAGGAAATACTCCGGGCGAAAGCCGCCGATCCGCTCCAGCGCCTCCCGCCGGCACAGCATGAAACAGCCGCTGGCGATGGGCGGGTCCCACAACACGCCCTCACCCATTCTGTCGCGCAATTCGTAGCGGTCCAGGCGGGCTTGAAAACGCCGGCGCAGCCAGCCGGGCGCGAAACCGCGCAGCGCCAAATCCAGTACCGTCGGATAATGCTTGCATAGATACTGTGGCCGGCCAGCACCATCCCGCGCCGCCGGAGCAACCAGCCCCGCGTCGGGATGGGCGGTCAGAAACGCCAACCCCTCGCTCAGCGCATCCTCCGCCAGCAGGACATCGGGATTGAGGATCAAATGAAAATCCCCCGCCCCCCGTTGCAGGGCCAGATTGTGACCGGTTCCATAACCCACGTTGCCGTGGCCGCTCAACAGTTCGGAACCGGCGGCGAGCCGCGTCGAACCCAGCAACTTTCGCAGCGGTTCGCGCCAGCCTGCGCCCGGACCGTTGTCCACCACCACCAGCCGCGCCGAATCCAGCAACTGCCGCTGGCGGGTGTGAGCCAGCGCTTGATCGAGCCGATCCAGCACCTGCGCCAACACCGGCATTTCCGGCGCGTGCGTGACGATGGCAACAGTTAATGACGGCACGCTTCAACCACGCCAGCGCCGCCGCAATCCCGCCCACACCCGCTCGCGCCAGGAGCCGCGCAAGGCTCCGATTGCGGCGGCCCGCTCGCCCGACCGCGCGGCCAGAATAGCCAGTTCCTTTTCCAGCGCGCTTTTGGCCTCCGTTTGAACGGCCAGATCACCTTCCAAAGCCGTGCCTCTGGCGATCTGGGTCGCCACGATTGCCTCCAGGTCAGCAGCTCGGTTCGCCAGCGCCGCGTTGCCGGCTTGCAGCTCTTTTATCTGACCCAGCAACGTCGCTTGCAGCGCCGCCGCATCCCGGCGCGGGATGCAATCCTGAACCAACGCCAGATAATCCGACGACATCGGCCAGGACAGGTCCACGGCCAGCTCGCCGCCGTCCCGTAACGCCGCCAGCGCCGGAGCGGGAACGGGCAATTCCAGATGCGGGTCTTCTCCGGCCAGCAGCACCAGCAGCCCACCGGCCGACGGATCCTGTTCCGCGAACGCCAGTTGCTGGCCGGGCTGCGCCGCCAAGCTGGCGCGCTGGCCGTCCCACCGCCACAGCAACCGCTTGCCGCCATCCCGCAAGGCCAAGCCATACAGACGCAATAAACCCGGACGATCCGAGAGATCGAGACGCAAGGCTTGCGGGGAATTCGAGAGTGCGGGAATCGGCAGCAGCACCGCTTGCCGGCTCGCTCCGATTCGCCCCCAGCTCACGCCGCTATCGCTTTCCCGGTAATCCGCCTCCGGCGCGCGCCAAAACAGTTGGCAGGCAAACCGCAACTCGGGCGCCGGACCCGCCAGCGGCGGCAGTTCGATCTCGTCCGCCTCGGTCGCGGCCCGCGCCGAGACGATGTACTGGTAAACCAGTGCCTCCGGCCGGCCCAACAAGCCGCGCAGCAGCGCCGGCGGCAGCGCATCCAAATAACGGCCCGCGAACTCGGACTCCCGCAAATCGCGAATCACCACATCGACCGCCACCGCCCGCAACCGGGTCTCTTCCAACAACCTCGCCAGCGAGCGCAAGGTAAAAAAGCGCAGATGGGTCCGGTCGAGCAGCCCTTCCGAACGGTAGCGGAACTCTCCGGCCAGCAAATCGGCGATCAAGCCCGCGTAAGCCACGTTCGGCACGGAGGCCAGCACGTGGCCGTTTGCCGCCAGCAGGCCGCTCAACTGGGCCAACAAAGCGTCGGGTTGGCGCAGATGCTCCAGAACGTCGGCGCAGACGATGAAATCGTACCGGCAGCCGGCAAAGTGTTCGACCAGCGCGATCCGTTCCAGATCGGCGCAGTGCAGGCGGCGGTACCACGGCGCGGCTTCGGTCGCGGCGGCGGGATTGGACTCGACGCCGTCCACGGTGCAATTCAGCCGCTCCGCCAGATAGCGCCCCAGCACGCCCGGACCCGCCCCCAGATCGAGAACCTGACTGCCCGGCCGGACCAGCCGGGCGAGCTTGGCCAGCGAATCCTGACCGTCGGGGTCCAGCGCGCGGCGGTAAACGTGAGCGGCGGGAACGGCGGACATGGCTAGCAACCCTGGTTCAGCCGCGCCGGTAGAGCGCCAGCAAACCGCCCCGCATCAGTTCGCGCAGGCCCCAGGGCGAGACGCGGCGTTGCGATTGCACGATGGCGCGCTTCCGCCAACAGCGCGGCAAGCCGCGCAAGGCGTCCCATTTCGCGCGCAGGATAACCCGGCCTTGACCGCGCAGCACAAACCAAACCACGTCGATCAGATTCAACAGCAGATGCTGCGGCAGATACCGCCAGAACAGTGGTCCCGGCATGTTTTTGCACCAGGTCCAAACCAGGTTGCGATGGCCGTGATAGACCGAGAACGCGCTGCGCCGGCCGGTCAGCGCCGAACCGACGTGCCGGACGACGGCATCCGGCGCGTACCGGCACCGATGCCCGCGCAATTGCAGCCGAAACCCCACATCGACATCCTCGAAATAACAAAAATAATCCTCGTCGAAACCGCCGATCTCGCAAAACACCGCGCGGCGATAAAGCGCCGCCGCCGCGCAGGGCGCAAAGATTTCGCCCGCTTCGCGCCCCCCCGAACTCGCGGGTTGGCCGTGGTCGCGCCGCCACGCCAAGCCGCTGACATGATAGATGTCGCCGGTGCCATCCAGGCGGTGGGGATCGCTGGCATCCACCATCCGCGATCCGAAGCTGGCGCAGTCGGGATAAGCGCTCCCCGCTTGCAGCAGGCGCTCCAGCCATTCCGGTTCGGGAAAAGCATCGGGATTGAGCAACGCCAGCCATTCCACCTCGCCCGCTTGCCGCGCCGCCAAGTTGTTGGCGGCCGCGAAACCGATATTTTGCGCCATTCGAACCAGCGCGACGCCGGGATACTCGGCGGCCGAACGGTCGGCCGAACCGTCCTGGCTGGCGTTGTCCACCACGATGACCCGCTCCGGCCGGCGCGTTTGCGCCTGCAGGTGGCGCAAACACTCGGCCAGCAACGCGCCGCTGTTGAAATTGACGATGATGACCGCCACGCTCGCTGGCACTATCGCGCTCCACGGCCGATTACCGACCTGGGTCCTGTTATCGCCGATCCGGTTCCACATCGGAGGGCAATGGCCTAGAATGCCGCTCCGACCGGCATCCCGTTTCCGGGAAGGGTGCCACGATAGCCGCTCCATCTCGCCGAAATCAACCTCAACCCGCCCGGCGACCACAGCCCGCAGACCTCAACCACGATTCTTATGCCCAGCAAACTCCGCATTCTGGCCGGCCGCGGCGCGCTCGCCGCGTACCGTCGGCTACCGCTGCCGCTGCCCGTCAAATGGCGCATCAAATCGTTCCTGTACCGGCATTTGGGTCCGCTGCTAAAGAGTAGCGCCAACTATCAACAGTGGTTGATTCAGACTTCGGCCAGCCGTCCGGCGACCGTGCAAGCGCCCGATTTGACCCGCACCTTGCCGCCGCCCCCCCCACCGCCGGCCATGGTGGAAATCGGCCCGCAAGGCGTCGAAGGCTTGATTGGTGGTCTGGAATTCACCGCGCCCGAGGAGCCGCTGGTTTCGGTGATCGTGCCGGTGTTCAATCAGCTCGACTATACCGCGTGCTGTCTGGCCTCGATCCACCGCCATCCGCCCGCCGCCCGTTACGAACTGATCGTCGTGGACGATGGCTCCAGCGACGCCACCGGACGCCTGCTCGGCGCGATTCCGGGCTTGCGCTATCTCCGCAACCCGGAAAATCTCGGTTTTCTGCGCACCGCCAACCGGGGCGCGGCCGAGGCGCGGGGCCGTTATCTGCTGTTTCTGAACAACGATACCCAGGTTCTGCCGGGCTGGCTCGACCGGCTGCTGGAGGTCTTCGCCACCCGCCCGGACGCCGGCATCGCCGGGGCCAAGCTGATTTATCCGAGCGGCCACTTGCAGGAGGCCGGCGCCGCCCTGCGTCGGGACGGGACGGTGGATTTGATCGGTTTGAACGACGATCCGGCCAAACCGCAGTACAACATCTTGCGGGAAGTCGATCACTGTTCCGGCGCCGGCCTGCTGATCGAGACCGCCTTGTTCCGGGAGCTCGGCGGCTTCGATGACATTTACGCGCCGGCCTATTTCGAAGACTGCGACCTGTCGCTGCGCGTGCGGCAGCGGGGCCGCAAAGTCTTCTACCAGCCCGCCGCCGAAATCGTTCACCACCTGAGCGTCACCACCCACCAAGACGGCCACAAATCGCGCCAGATCGAGCGCAACAAACACATTTATCTGGAGCGCTGGGGCGCGGCGCTGCAAGCGCTCGACCACGTTCGACTGATCGCTTTTTACTTGCCGCAGTACCATCCGATCCCCGAAAACGACCACTGGTGGGGCAAGGGCTTCACCGAATGGACCAACGTCACCAAGGCCGTGCCGAACTTCGTCGACCATTACCAGCCGCGGCTGCCGGCGGATTTGGGCTTTTACGACTTGCGGGTGCCGGAAGTGCGCGAAGAACAGGCCGCCCTGGCGCGGCGGTACGGGATTTACGGCTTCTGTTATTACTACTATTGGTTCGCCGGCAAGCGTTTGCTGAACCGGCCGCTGGATGAGGTGGTGCAATCCGGCCGCCCGGATTTTCCGTTTTGCGTGTGTTGGGCCAACGAAAACTGGAGCCGGCGCTGGGATGGTCTGGACGCCGAAATCCTGATCGCCCAAGAGCACTCCGACGAGGACGATTTGAACTTTATCCGCACGCTGGAGCCGGCGCTGCGCGACCCGCGCTACATCCGCATCGACGGCCGGCCGCTGTTGCTGGTCTATCAACCCGGTCTGCTACCGGATGCGGCCCGCACCGCCACCATCTGGCGTCATTACTGCCGGGACGCGGGCATCGGCGAACCGTATCTGATGGCGGTGCAAAGCCTCGGTTTTACCGCTAATCCGAAGAATTTCGGTTTTGACGCCGCCGTCGAATTTCCGCCTCATGCCATGTCGGTGCTGGCCGAGCGGCCGGAGCAAATGTTGAACCCGGATTTCCGGGGCCGGTTTTACGATTATCCCGCCACCGCCGACTTTTTCATGAACCGGTCGCCGATGCCCTACCCGTTTTTCCGCACCGCCATGCCCTCCTGGGACAACACCGCCCGCCGTCAGGATACCAGCGATATCTTTCTCAATAGCACGCCCGACCGCTACCAGCGCTGGCTGCAACATCTCGTCCGACAGGCTCGCCAGTTGCAATCCGGCGAAGAGCGCATCGTGTTCGTCAATGCCTGGAACGAATGGGCCGAAGGCAACTATCTGGAACCGGACAGAAAATTGGGCTACCGCTACCTGGAAGCCACCCGCAGCGCCCTGGACTTGCGGCAATGTTAGGAACGGGGTTGGTGGTCCGCTCGCGGCGGCTCCTGGGCGCTCTCCGCACCGCCTTGGGCCGTCATGCCGGCTTGCTGGGGCTATTGCGCCGGAGCATTGCCGTTTTGCGCGATGAAGGGTGGCCGGGAATCGTTTTGCGGTGGACATTGCTGTTCAGCGCGCAACGCCGCAACGAGCCGAGCCCACCAACGGATCACGGCGGTTCCGATCCGTCGCTTAATCCCAACAATCTCACACTCCCAGCGCCGCCGGATACTCGCTGGCGTCAGCGTCATCGAACCGATTTGTTGCCGGGCGCTGTTCTGGTCGGCCATCCCTACGCGGTGCTGGGGAGGGGTGAGGACGTGCGCACCGGGGCCTGCGCTTTCGCCGCCGCCGATATTCCCTTTACGCTGCGTAATACCTTCGGCGATTACGGTAAGGAGATGGCGGTTTTCCAGCAGAATTTTCCATTCATGGACCGGATGGATTCTCGGATCGCCCGCAAGGCCAATGTGTTTTATCTCAACGCCAACGAAATGGACGATGCTTTCGCGCATCTGGGCGCGGACTTTTTCACCGGTTGCTACAACATCGGTTATTGGGCTTGGGAACTGAGCGAGTTCCCGGATGCGTGGCTGAGCGCGTTCCGTTACGTGGATGAAATTTGGGTCCATACCCGCTTTATTCAACAGGCGGTCGCCGACAAAGCGCCCTGCCCGGTACTCTGTATGCCGGTCGCGGTGGAACCGGTCAGTTCCGCGAAATTTTCGCGCGCTTATTTCGGGTTGCCCGACGTTGGATTTCTAGTGCTTTTCTTCTTCGATTTTCGCTCCTTCATTCACCGCAAGAACCCTGAAGCGGCATTGCGCGCTTTCTTTCTCGCCTTTCAGAATGAGCTTGACGCCTCGGCCAGACTCATCATCAAAGTGAACGGCGCGGATGCCCGGCCTGACGACTATCAGGTTTTTCTGGCCTCCGAGGCCGTGCGCGATCCACGGGTGACCTTGATTGACCGGATTATGGAGGATTGGGAGATTACGGAACTGGTCCGGCTGTGCGATTGTTTTCTCTCGCTGCACCGCTCGGAGGGATTCGGGCGCGGTCTGGCGGAGGCGATGTATTTTGGCAAACCCGTCATCGCCACCGGCTATTCCGGTAATGTCGATTTCATGAACGAAGCCAATTCCTGCTTGGTCGATTACACGCTCATTCCAGTAAGCGCCGCGCAATACCCTTATGGAGCTGGCCAAATTTGGGCCGAGCCTGACGTGGAACAAGCGGCGTGGTATCTGCGGCGGCTGGTCAAGGATTCCAGCTATGTCAGCGAAATTGGCCAGCGAGCCGCTCATTACATTCAAACCTATCACAACTACGCCGCCATTGGAGCCCGTCATCGACGGCGGTTAGAAAAGCTCGGTTTGCTGGGTTGATCTCGACCGATTTTCAAGGTTCCATTCACGACGATTTTAAGAAAAATCTTAATAGTTACAATTTGCTTTCTCACTAACTCTTTCGCTTATAAAGATAGGCTCCTCGCTTCAAGTGGAAATCCCAATAAGGGTGCGTAAACTCCCCGACCAACCCATAAGCATTCGAAAACCAAGGTCGCTCATGAGGTGAGTATTTGCCGGGCCATGATACGATTATATAAGCTGGCGCATAAGCTGTGAAAGGATAATCCAAGTTTCCCGTCATAATGTTTTTCGCGACACCAGGGCTTGTCAGCCCAAGCTCATCGACGGTCCGATAGCGAGAACCCAACTTAAAACCCAGCGCTCCAGGCTCAGCAGTCGCTATTGAGGTACCGTTGGGTTCATGGACTTTTAGGTAATCGATAATTGGATCATAGCTAGTCAATTGCAAATTCATATTACGCTCAACCAATAACTGATGCAGGTCGTAGCGCAAGGCATTAAGATTTATGAAAATCAAAGAGACCACCGCCACCAATACCAGCACTTTTATCTTAAAAAGTGTAGGCATTACTTTATCCCGAAATCCCTCCAAAAGATCGACCAGTGCGAGAAGTCCACACAACACTAAAATTATACAAAGTGGAAACACATACCAAAACCAGAAGCTAACATTAAGCAAACTGTAAAAAATAACCTGCCCAAAACCAAAAACCAGCAAACAACCAATAAAAGCCGTCAAACGATTGCCAAGCAAATCCCACCATGCCCGCAAGCCTTTTCTACTCAGAATATGTATCAATAAACTACTAAAAATGAGCAACGCCACTACCATGACGATTGGCCACCTCAGGCGTTGCATGAGTTCTCTTGAGGTAGCTTTAATAGTAAAACTTTTAAAATCACCGAGAAGTGGTTGCGCGCGTTTAGCAATCAAGGTCTCAGGAAATATTTGGCCGAAGTAAATGCCGCAGAACCCAAACCAAAGAAATGAAATCAATCCATATCCGACGAGAAATAGAATTAATCGATGACGATAGCTTTCTGTGAACCCCGAATGTATCCACAATAAAAAGAGCCAAGCTGCCAAGATAACGGTGTACAAGAGCGAATCTGGCCGAAAAGTCGTTGTTATACCAAGCAAAGTTCCGGCCCAAAAAGAATATTCCTTATAGATCAAAAGATAGCCAGACCACCCCAAAAATGCCAAAAACAAGTAGGTTTCATGTCCAGCAGCGGCGCTCATATATTCAGCCGGAAACAAGTAAAGAGCAAATGCTGATGAAACCAAAAAGGCCCAATGCGGGGCAATATGATGTAACACTATTCGATAAGCTAAGATTACAATAGCCCCAATCGAAATAGCTGAAACCCAATGGGCAATCAGAGGAATCTGATCTCCTCTCGGCCAAGGTAATTGGCCTAGCCATAATGTAGATAGACCATCGACTATCCATGAGAGTCCAGCGAGCAAAATAGCCATTCCCATCGCGGTGGAACCAAAATAACGTTCCCCTTCATTAAAAACAAGTCCAATTCCAAATTCTAGGTTTTGTGCATAACGATAGGTAATATAGGAATCATCCAATCCATATAAACTATTGTAGCGAATATAAAAACAGGCCAAAACGGCAATAAGTAAAAAAATGATTAAACTCATTAATTGTGATGGCAATTTCATATTAAAATGATTCATTATGAAAAACTCTTTTATTTTAATGGCCATTAAATCCATTGATCCGATTCACGCTATCCTTGACCGTCACAAAGACATCCATAAACTCGCCATCAATTCCTAGCCTTCGATCATGCACTAGGTAAACACTGGTTTTATAACCGCTCCACCGTTCAATCAAATCGGGGAAATCCGCGCCGTAATCCCACGTTACCAAAGCCCCCTCGGCGGAAATCGGATTACCGTGATAGACGGGTTCCAGCAGGTGACTCACCCGGCCTTTTTCCAAAAAGGCGCGCTGGCGGCTTTGCAACAAATCCTTGTGCTTCGGCGTGCTAAAAACGTGCATTCCGCCCGGCCGCAACACGCGCGAAATTTCCGCCAACGCCCGCCGCGGTGAAACGACATGTTCGAGCACATCCTGGGTGACGAATAACTCGAAGCTTTCGTCAGCGAAGGTCAGTTGTTCGAGATTCTCGCAGCGCGCTCCACCACGGCTTTGACCCGGCTCCCAATCGTCGAACTCTTATATACATCTGAAGCTGCCGACCAG
>DPWB01000394.1:0-452 GCA_003527885.1 Candidatus Competibacteraceae bacterium | reverse complement strand
ATACTTCGGACAACCGTCGCGAAAGAACCACAGGCTGGGTGAGCTTTCGTGGATAGTCGCCGTCTTCCAGTCTGGCCGCACAAGGTTGAGGACCTGCACCAGCGCCCGCTGACGGGGAATACTCCGGCACTTCACGCACAGATAATGATCGCGCAACCAAGCCTGTTCGGCGACAAAGCGGGTAGGCGCTTCGCAGATCGGACAATAACCCTGATGCTCGAATAGCACAACTTTTCCTCCCGCTATCACTCTTATCCAACGCCTCAGTCCCCGATGGCAACAGCGAACCGCGCTTATCACCGGATTCGCGCTTTTATCGAAAGACCGCCCAGCCGATGATCCCATGCGCCACCCACGAACCGTTTGGTGAAAACCGCTACAGCTTCAGTCTTTTAAACAGTTTTTCGGGAATATGCACGATCACCGCCATGATCCAACGCCAAAACCAAGGC
>DPWB01000326.1 GCA_003527885.1 Candidatus Competibacteraceae bacterium | reverse complement strand
CGGACTTTTCGCTCCCGTGTCAAAGGTAGTGGTGAAGGGGTGGTGATGAAACCGTTTCGACGCTACATTTTTTATGAATTGAGTGCATTAATAAAATCATCGATGGAAACGCCGCCTTGTTTAAGCAGACCCGCCAGAGTACCGATTTTGATTTGATGATGATTAGGCACAACGCAACCTTGAGAGCCTTTGCGAACCACAATATGGCTACCTCGCTGACGCACGATGACAAAGCCCAGCCGTTGCAGGGCGCGGACAGCCTCGGAGCCGGAAACAGAGGGCAAGCTAGGCATGTACGGCAATCTGGAATGTTGTCAGCAATGCCCGACCGCTGGTAACCAGTGGGAACTCTTCCAGATAGAGTTCAGTCGCTTCCCGCAAATTGGCGAGAGCCTCTTCAACGGTCTCCCCTTGAGTCGTGGTGCCCGTTTCAGGGTTGAAGGCCACATACCCACCTTCACCAGCGGGAGTTAATACCGCAGAAAGTTCCATAGTCTCTCCTGCAAAGTAGCATTTACCTAATCAGCATAACGATGACGTTGATTACGCCCCGCTAGCGTCGATAAATCCCTGTTTTGCCAATCCATCCAACCGCTCGAAATAAGCATCGCGGGCTTCTTCGGCCCGATTGAACAACAGGCGCTGCTGACGCAAAGCCTGCGGATCATTACACCAGCGCAGCACAATCTGCCGCTCGTCCAGCGAAATCCGATAGCTCAACACCCGCTCGCCCTGGCGGCGGGTCAGTGTCCGCGTTTCGGCGCGAATCAGCTTGCGGCCTTCCGGCGTCTCCCGCGCTTCCTCCAGCGCTGCCTGTTCGCGGGCATAACGCAAGCGCAGCGCGATCATGTGCGGGCAGGGGCCTTGCTTCAAACCAGCCCGGCGGAAGTCGTGGCAGGTGCAACTGGCCTTGACCGTGCGGCCTTCCCGATCCAGGGTGAACGAAGTTTGGCACTGACGATGGGCCTGCCGATCCTGCACCTCGCCATCAATCGCAGTGCCATCCAGACCGAGATCGTGAATCCGCGTCAGTTGCACTTGTTCGGCAATCGCTAGCAGCCGATGTGCCTGCTCCTCGCGGGCATCGCGGTAGCGCAACTGCTCCAAATCCAAGGACTGCGCGGTCAATGGCCGGTAATGGAACAGATCGCTGGCGATGTCATGAACCAGCGTTCCCTTGAGCAATTCCGTTAACAGCGCTTGTCGGACGGTCTGGCGGGGCTGGTGGAGCGTTGCGGTTAAGGCATCCAGTGTTTGCGGCTGTTCGGCGAGTTGTTTAACCAAGCGTTTGCCGAGCAACTCGTCGGTATTGCCGGGGGCGAACAGATCGAAAGTGGCGATACCGGCCCAACCGCTATCGGTCCAGCCGCTCAAGGCCAGCGTCAGCGTCGCCGCGCCCAAATCCAGCACGTAAAACGCGGGCAGCCCCGCACCCAGCAAATACACATCCACCGCTTTGGTGTGCGGCAACAGGCGGCCAAGCAGGCTCAAGCGTTGGCGGCCCCAGGTGCGCACTACTTGCGGCACCGCGCCCTGATAAGGTGCACCGCTAGCGGGCAACACCTGCTCCCACGGCTCCAGCACCAAACGAGGCGGCTCACCGGGCACCAGTTCATAACGCAGGGCGCGCGGCGCGGTTTTGGCCTTGCGCAAGCGCAGGCTGAGCAGCACGTTATAGAGATCGACCGGTGCGAGCCGCACCCGCTCGGCGGGCAAAGTCGAAGCCGCTTGCACCTGGCCGAAGGCGCGTAGCCAGCGATACGGCACCCGCACAGTCTTAGCGTCGCCGCCCGCCGACGGCTGACTGTGCAGGGTGAGCGGCCGATAAGAGCGAATACCGGCCAAGGCTTCCAGCAACGGCGGCGTAAAGCGCAGATGCGAAGTTCCCGCCGTATATACATCAGATTGATAGGCGGAACCGGATTTCAAATGCAGGCGGGCGTAGGTGGACTCATCACGGGAAAAAACCTCAACGGCAATGCCGTCCGCGCTGACGCTGAATAATGGGTCCAGCGGCGCTTCCTGCTGGGTGGCCTCGCCGTATTTGGCGGCCAGGAAGGCTTTTTGCGCGTCCCACACCGCCTGATTGGCGCGTTTGCCCTGTTTCAGCAGATAGGCCAGATAATCCGCTCGATCCTGCGCTTGATGACGCAGATCGCTGCGCAACACCTCGCCTAGCACCAGCAAGCCGTCGCGGATCAGATCGGGGCGCTGGATATTGGCCTTGATTTGGGCGGCGGGGCGCGCGCCATCCAGCGGTAAATCCAGCAGACACGTTTCGCCGTCGCTGGCGGGAGCGGTGAATTCGCGGTAGCGGTAAGTAACTTCAGCGTTAGCCATGATTCGGCAGAACTTGTTGCAAGAGGTTTGTTTGAATTGAAGTTTCGCCGCGCTAGGGCGGCAGCGATATCCGATGAAAATTATAGTACAACGATCACAAAAGGCTATCTCTGCAGCGCTGAATTGATGCGTGAGTGATAGCGCGCAAAACGCGCTGCGCGCTCGGCAATACGGCTCGTCACTTTATCTTTGGAAATGACCGGATCGCACGATGATGGTGATCGCGATTGCTCGATGCACTTAATTGGTGCAAAAACTTCGAGTCTATGAGTTTATTATAATTTATGATATTGATTTATAAATTCTTTTTTGGTCGGCGCGAAAATTGCTACTTCGCCCCAACTCTAGCCGGGACGAGTCTGACTTTGACCCGGATTGGGGCAATTGTTCTCTAAACCCGTTCGCGCCAAACAAAAAGAGCGATCCATTCATGAGTCAGAGCAATCTCCGGTTGTCGATCCCGCTGGTAATGATGCTAACGGCCGTGCTGGCCCCCGCGGCGGCCTGGGCGCAGGCCGCCGCCGAACCCAATCCGGGTAACACGGCCTGGATTCTCACCTCCACGGCGCTGGTGCTGTTCATGACCTTGCCGGGTTTGTCATTGTTCTACGGTGGCTTGGTGCGCACCAAAAACGTGCTGTCCGTGCTCGTGCAATGCTTCGCCATCACCTGTCTGGTTTCGCTACTGTGGTTCAGCTACGCCTACAGCTTGGCGTTTGGAACCGGCAACGCCTTGATCGGTGATTTCGGCAAGCTGTTCATGGTGGGTGTCGAGGAAAATTCCCTGACCGGCGATATCCCGGAAACGGTGTTTGCCATGTTTCAACTGACCTTCGCCATCATCACCCCGGCGCTGGTGGTCGGCGCGTTCGCGGAACGGATGAAATTTTCCGCCCTGTTGCTGTTCAGCGGCCTGTGGCTGACGCTGGTCTACGTGCCGGTGGCGCATTGGGTGTGGGGCGGGGGCTGGCTTAGCCGGCTGGGGGTGCTGGATTTCGCCGGCGGGATCGTAGTCCACATCACCGCCGGCGTGGCCGCGCTGGTTTCGGCTCTGGTGTTGGGCGGACGCCACGGTTTTCCGACCACGGCCATGCTGCCCCACAATATGACGATGGCGGTGACCGGCGCGGGCATGTTGTGGGTGGGCTGGTTCGGTTTCAACGCCGGCAGCGCGCTGGCGGCCAACGGCAACGCCGGCATGGCGATGCTGGCGACGCATTTGTCCGCCGCCGCCGGGGCTTTCGCCTGGATGACGATGGAATGGCTGAAATTCGGCAAACCCAGCGCGCTCGGCATCGTGACCGGCATGGTGGCCGGCCTTGGCACCATCACCCCGGCCTCGGGCTATGTCGGGCCGGCGGGCGGCGTGATCATCGGTACGGTGGCCGGCGTCGTCTGTTTCCACGCCACCCAGTACGTGAAACGCGTCCTGAAGATCGACGATTCGTTGGACGTGTTTCCGGTGCATGGCGTGGGCGGGATGCTGGGAACGTTGGCCGCCGGCGTGTTCGCCTCCACCGACCTCGGTTTGTTCAAAGGCCAGGGCTTTGGAGCGGGTATTGCCGGCATGGGGCAGCAGCTTGGCGTCCAGTCCATTGCGGTCATCGTGACCGTCGTCTATACGGCGGCTATAACCTACGGCGTGCTCAAACTGGTGGAGCGTCTGGTCGGCCTGCGGGTGGGGCGGGAAGACGAGATCGGCGGCCTGGACATCGCCCTGCACGAGGAACGCGGCTACGATCTATAAGGAATTGGCAAATTTAGGAATTTTTAGCGAGCGCCGCCCGCATTCGCTCCAGCCCTCCGGCGAGCGTGGCGCGCGGACAGCCGAAATTCAGCCGCACGAAGCCCTCGCCGCCCGCCCCGAAGGTCGTTCCGTCGTTCAACGCCACCCCGGCGTGCTTGAGGAAAAATTGGTGCGGGTTGCCGGAAAGGCCCGCTTCCCGGCAATCCAGCCAGAGCAAATAAGTCGCTTCCGGGACGGTGGCCCGGACGCCAGGCAGATGCCGGGCCACGTAATCCACCACGTAATCCCGGTTGGCGCTAAGGTAAACCAGCAGCTCCCGCAGCCAGTCGCCGCCGTGCCGGTAGGCGGCCAGCGCGGCGTTCAAGGAGAGAATATTCGCATCCGGCACGATGCCGCGCATCGCCTGTTTGAACCGCTGGCGCAATTTCGGGTTTTGAATGATCGCGAAACTAGCCCCGAGGCCGGCAATGTTGAAGGTCTTGCTGGGGGCCATCAGGGTGATACAGCGCTGGGCGATTTCCGGCGACAGGGTTGCAAAGGGAACGTGTTTCCGACCGTCCAGCAGCAAATCGCAATGAATCTCGTCCGAACACACCGTCAGGTCGTGCCGCTCGCAGAGCTCCGCCAAGCGCGTTAGTTCCGCCACGCCGAACGCCCGCCCGACCGGATTGTGGGGGTGACAGAGCATGAACAACCGGGTGCGGGGCGTGAGGGTCGCCGCGAAAGCGGCGTCCTTGGAGGTGTAATAAAGTCGTCCGTCGCGGGTTTCGGCGTTCAGTTGGACGGTAAGCAGTTGCCGGCCTTGATGTTCCGGTGCGCTCAGAAACGGTGGATAGACCGGGGTCTGTACCAACACGGCGTCGCCCGGCTCGCCGATTGCCCGGCAGACCACATTCAACCCGCAGACCAATCCCGGTAGATAAACGATCTGCTCCGGGGTCACCGTCCAACGGTAAAGATCGACCAGCCGCGCCTGTATTGCCTCCGTCAGTTCCTCCGGCGGTGCGCCGTAGCCAAACACCCCGTGCGCCACCCGCTCGCGCAAGGCCGCCAGCACCGGCTCCGGTGAAACGAAATCCATGTCCGCCACCCACAGCGGCAACGCCTCGCCGTAACGCTGCCATTTAAGGCTGTCGGTGTTGCGGCGGGCGGGGGATCGGTCGAAGTCGTAGCTCATGCCGGTGCTTCGTCAAACCAGGTCGTGCATCTGCTGCATGTGGGTGTAGACCAGACTGGATACCTCTCGGATGATGTTGCCGCGGGCATTTTTCCAACTCGTGTAGTTGCTGGCGGGTTGCGCCTTTTCGATGATGCCGATGAAAGTGTACGGATAGCGCCGGCCATCGCGGCCTTGCGCGACCAGGATACCCATGTCGCCGCACAACCGGGCGGTGGTGCCGGTCTTGTCGAACACCCACGTTCCCCGCGAGACCGCCGTCGCGCCGGTGTAGATGCGGTCGCGATTGGGCAAGCTCATCAAGCGTTTGAGTTCCGCCGAATAGGGCAGTTGGTTGTACCAGAGCGCTTGGAGAAAGCGGCTGTAGTCCAGCGCCGACGCCCTGTTCCGGTAAGAGCGGCCTCCTTTGGGGATATTTTCGAGGACTTGGGTGTGGCGAAACAGTCCGGGGTGGCGCAGCTTGAGGGTGTGCTCCACTTCGGCGGGTCCAGAACGGCCGCTGGTGCGATTGAGCAACTCGATAAAATAGTTGGTCGCGTGATTGTTGCTGTATTGGATCATCGCTTCCATCCGGCGGCGCTGGAAGGCGCTGTATTCAAGCTCGCCCTCTTGCACCTTGTAAAAAAAGGCCAGTGCGACGAAGGGCTTGATCATGCTGGCGCTCTGATAGGCCATGTCGGCGTCTGTCTCTTATACACATCTCCGAGCCCACGAGACCGTACTAGATCTCGTATGCCGTCTTCTGCTTGCAAAAAACAGTCTATTATGCACA
>DPWB01000235.1 GCA_003527885.1 Candidatus Competibacteraceae bacterium | reverse complement strand
TGCTCGTTTTTTTTGATGATACGGCGACCGCCGAGACCGACACTATCCTCTTCGTCGGCAGCGTCATATGTGTATAAGAGACGGATTAAGAACCGCCCACAACCCGTTGAACAGCCATAATTCGGAGTCGGCCGCCAGATGCCAGCCGTGATTTTCAAGATTGAAATTGCCAAACAGCGACAACAACCACAGCGCCATTTCGGCAAAGAACAAGCCGCCGGACAACCAGACCTTGAAAAACCCCCGGTACGGCGCCAGCGGCCCGCGCTCGCTCTGCTGGTGGATCACCGCGATAGCGATGATCGCCACCGCCGCCAGCAGAAACCGCAAGGGATAACCCATACCGAACCAGTACGCGCCCCAGCCGGAAGCGTAACCGGTAAAGCCGCCGAACCAGCAGAAGAATACGATGGCGCTCAACACTAGCAGCAGATGATTTCGCAGCGCGTAGCTCAAACCGAGCAACAGTATCAAATCAATCAACAATAGCGCCGGCCAATTGCCGGAGCCGGTGGAAAAGATCGCGCCCAAATTGAAGGTCAGGCCGATGAGTCCCAACCCACCCAGCAATTCCAGGCTAGAAGCGGTGAGATTGAATGTCGGCCAGTTGTGTTTGAGCCAGCGCGCGCCGCCGAAGCTGGCCAGTAAACCGATGGCTTGCACGACCGCCAGTTTGGTCAGCGTGAAATCGAACAGTGTGCGACCGAGAATCCCCAGCCCGGCCATGACACCGATCGCGCCGAACAGCAGAAACCAGCGGCCCAGCGAGCGCCAGTCCCAGCCTTGGGTCGGATAGCGCTGGCGCAGTCGCGCGTGGGTCGCCTCATCGATCAGCCCTTCGCGCAGCAGCTCGTCCAGTTCCCGCCGGACGCGGCGGTTGCGGGATTGCGGGTTCATCGCGGCGGCTCCGGCGCTGCGGACCGCGCCCAGCGTTCGAAGACCGCTCCAAACGCCATGGCCAACGCGCCGGCGATAAGGAAAAACGCGCCGAGCGACAGCCGATCCCAGAAGTGCTCGAAGTAGCGGGTGTAAAGGTTGATCGCCAGAAACACGATACCGAACCCGGTGAAACGCGCATCGTGCAGGCGCGCGCCCGCGACGATCTGGGCGATGGCGGCGGCGGTGAACAGCAACACCCAGGATAGTGGCTCATCCGGCAAGGTCAGAAACCACAGCGACAGATTCAGGTACAGCAATCCGAAAATCAGGTACAGGCCACCGAAGCCGACACAGCGCCGCAGCGGACCGAGCTCTAGTTGTCGTTCGTGCCATACCCCCAGCACGGCCACAGCGAGCGCGATGACCGCCATCAGCCTCGGTTCCTGAATGTCGGCAAAATAGGCGCCGTGTCCGCCGTAAGTGTGCCAAGCGCCCAAACCGTGAAAAAACAGCACCAGCGCCAGCAGCAACGGCCAGCGCAGGCGATAGCGGTAGGCGGTCGCCGCACCGAGGGCGCCGGTCAGCAGCATGAAGGTGGGGATGGGCGGATTTTCCGGCTGACCGGTCACGGCGATATAACCGACCACGAAGGTTCCGAAGCTCGCCGCCAGTCCGGCGGTCACCAATATCGCGCCGGTATGGGGATAGGCCCGGCGCGGATCGGTCGCCAGCCGTATGCCGACGTACCACAAACCCATGCTGATCGCACCCAGTATGAGCGTCGCGACGGTCGCCGACTGCAACAGAAACGCGATGGAGGCCAGCACCGCCAAGCCCAGCTGCAAGATGGCGAACACCCCCAGCCACTTCAGCAGCGCGGTCAGAAACTCGCCACGCCGGGCGTAGCGCTGCAACAGCAAATCCAGCAGCGGGCGGTCGATCACTCCTTGCTGGTGCCAGTCGGTCGCTTCGCGGCTTAAGAGATCGTGAGTGACGGCGCGCATAGCGTTTTCCGCAAAAGCAAAATTACACTATAAGCTCCCGCCGAGGGTCTGAATACTGTTGCGATGGCGAGCGGCGATGGGCCGCGCCACGCGTTTCATTGAAAATACTTAAAAAGACTCAAAAGAACAAAGCCATGCACTGGATCGCGCCTTCCGAGAAAGACCCGGCCAATTCGACGCTGGAAAAGCGGCTGTGGGAAGCCGCCGACCAGTTCCGCGCCAATTCCGGCCTGAAAGCCCAAGAGTACTCCGGCCCGATTCTGGGCTTGATCTTTCTGCGTTTCGCCGAACTGCGTTTCGCCGCGCGCCGGGCGGTGCTGGAGCACGCGGCCGCTTCCAGCCGTCGCGGCAGTCTGGTGGACCATCCCGACGCTTATCAAGCCGAGGGCGTGCTGTATTTGCCGCCGATGGCGCGTTATGACGCCTTGCTGAATCTACCGGAAGTGGTGGACATCGGCGATAAGGTCAACGTCGCCATGCGTGACATCGAGCGGCACAATGGGCAACTGGGTGGCGTGTTGCCAAAGAGCTATCACCTGTTTTCCAGCACGCTGCTGAAATCGCTGTTGAAGAAGATTTCCGAGATTCCGGCCAGCGTCGATTACGACGCTTTCGGTCGGATTTACGAGTATTTCCTCGGCGAGTTCGCCCGCACCGAGGGGCAGAAAGGCGGCGAGTTTTACACGCCGAGCAGCATCGTCCGCCTGCTGACCGAGATCATCGAACCCTATCGCGGCCGGATCCTCGATCCGGCCTGCGGGTCGGGCGGCATGTTCGTTTCCAGCGCCCGGTTCGTCACCGAGCACCAGCGCAATCCTAACGCTGATCTCTCCATCCACGGGGTCGAGAAGACCGACGAGACCGGCCGCTTGTGCCGGCTGAATCTGGCTGTTCACGGTTTGGAAGGTGATATCCGCCACGGCGGCAACGTCAACAGTTATAGTCAAACCAATTAATTT
>DPWB01000135.1 GCA_003527885.1 Candidatus Competibacteraceae bacterium | reverse complement strand
AGTGCGCTCTTGTTTTTTTATTTCAAGTAGAAGATTTTTTTTGTTCAAGCAGAAGACGGCATACGAGATCTAGTACGGTCTCGTGGGCTCGGAGATGTGTATAAGAGACAGGGGATGATCTGGTTTCAGAAAGGCCATTGGAAACTACACTCAAAAACAGGTAAATTCGAGAGTAACGCCCTTCCTTCAGGACCGCTTACTCTCAAATGCTGACAGCCGCCGCCATTCAAGCCGCTCAACCCCGCAGCAAACCCTATGCGCTCGCCGATGGACGGGGTCTGCACCTCCTCATTCAGCCAAAAGGCGGCAAGTGGTGGCGGATTCGCTACCGCTTTTCGGGCAAGCAACAAATGCTGTCGTTGGGGATTTATCCCGACGTGGGCTTGAAGGACGCCCGCCAGCGTCGGGATGAGATTCGGCGGCAACTGGCGAATGGCGTTGACCCGAGCGCGATCCGCAAAGCGACGGCGGCGGCAATTCGTGGGGAAGATAGTTTTGGGACGCTGGCGCTGGAATGGCTGATCAAGTTTCGGCCCGCGTGGTCCGCCAGCTACATCGAAAAGATCACCGGACACCTTGATCACGATCTGTTGCCCTGGCTTGGAGGCCGTCCGGTCAAGGCGATTGAACCCAAAGAACTGCTGACCGTGGTCAGGCGCATCGAAAGCCGGGGCGCTCTCGAAACCGCACATCGTGCACTGGGAACCGCTGGGCGGATTTTCCGCTATGGCGTCGCCACTGGCCGCGCCGACCGCGATCCCACGGCTGACTTGCGCGGGGCGCTAGCGCCGTTGCGGGGTCAACACTTCGCCGCGATCACCGATCCCGCTGAAATAGGCCACCTGCTCCGCGCCATTGAAGCCTATACCGGAACCTTCATCGTCAAGACCGGACTCCGACTTGCGCCCCGGCTGTTTGTCCGCCCTGGTGAACTGCGGCAAATGGAATGGGCGGAACTGAATCTTGATTCTGGTGAATGGCGCATTCCGGCAACCAAAATGAAAATGGGACGGGATCACTTTGTCCCCTTAGCCCGGCAGTGCGTAGACCGGTTGCGCGAGATTCAGCCGCTCACTGGGGCGGGGCGCTATGTGTTCCCCAACCTGCGAACACCCGGCTTGCCACTGAGCGAAGTCGCCTTATTGGCCGCATTGCGCCGGCTGGGGTATGGCAAGGAGCAGATGACGGTTCACGGCTTCCGGGCTATGGCGTCCACCGTGCTGCACGAACAGGGCTTTCATTCCGATGTGATTGAACGGCAACTGGCGCATAGCGAGAGCAACAAGGTCAAGGCCGCTTATTGCCGGGCGGAATACCTGCCGGAACGCCGCCGCATGATGCAGGCGTGGAATGATTATTTGGATGGGTTGGAACAGGGCGGGATCATTATTCCGATTCGCCGGGGCGTGGCGTGATGAACCCCTATAGCCTGCTGAATGAGTTTTCCCCTGCCCAGGCGGTTCAAGCAATCACCGGCATTGTGCAGCCGAAAACCCAAGAGGAAAAAAACACCTTCACCCTAACTGAATCCAGTATCCGCGCTGATATTGATTCAGAAAAACTGCCTGCCACCATTACTGAAATACCGAGAATTCGAGAAGAACGTATTGGAATGCGCCGGATCGGTATCCACGATACCCGCGATCACCGGCCCGTGATCCAGCATCCCTATACGGAAAGAGTGATCCACATTGCCCGGTCTGATCTGCTGACATGGTGCGAGCAAAAAGGAATCAGCCCGGCGCTGCTTCCTGTGGGACCAATTGGTCCCAAACTCCTACATACCAACGAACGAAATACCCTGCTAGGCATTATTCGCGCCTTGGCGGAATTGCACGGTATCAAAGCAAGTTCCGATGCTTACCGGAAAGAAGCGGAAGTCTTGATCAGGGATCTCGCGAAAAAAGAGATCACCCAGCCCTGTAACGATAAAACGCTGGCAAAGCACTTGAAAGCCTGCTTTGAATCGCGGTAACGAATTTCGTTACCGCGAAATATCGTGGTAATTACCATACAACCCGCCATTTTTCAGATTGAATGCGCTGCATACAACCAAGCGCAGTCAGGGTGAATCATGGCGACGAACAGCAACCCCCTTCCTGAATCCGGTCTGGTCCGCATCGATCAGATTTGCGGCAACCTCAAAGCCGATCCGCCGATCCCGCCGATCTTGCCGATCTGCAAATCGTCCTGGTGGAATGGCGTCCGGTCTGGCAAATATCCAGCCCCGATCAAACTGGGACCGCGTACCACCTGCTGGCGAGCCGAGGACATCCGCCGCATCGCCGAGCATGGCTTGGAGGCCGCATGAACGCCGCCCCTTGCGTCGCCGCCCGGCCCGGCTATACTTCCCTCAAGCGCCTGAGAAACGCGAATTACAGCGGCCCCGCACACCGTCATCGTGCTTTTTTTACGCCTGGAATCCGCCTGGATTCTGGTCGCCAGTCTCCAATCGGGGGATTGGCGGGGATGCACAGTAGCGATGCTGTGCGCTGCTCTGTAATGCAGTTTCTCAGCCCCGCCCGTTCCCCGGCCCCGCGCCGGGTTCGTGCTGAATCTGCTGGAGACTGTTCCATGCCGAACCGTACCGCCGCCTTACAGCCTGATCAGGCTACCCCTGCGGACGTTGATAACGTCCTGAACCAGATGTATGCGCTTCAAACCGATCTGAAAATCCTCACTGACCAACTGACCCGCACCCGCGATCTCGATCTGTACGATAGCGCGTTGCGCCACATTGATTTTGTGCGGGGGATGATGCACATGAAAGCCCCTTGCCTGACCCGGCATTGAGGGGAAGGCTATGAGCGCCGTTATTCCCTTCGTAACGCCTTTTGAAGCGGCCCGGCTACGCCTTGAACGCCACCAAGAAAATTTCTACGAGAAATTACAGGCGTCGAATTACTCGTATGCGCCGGAAGCCGAATGGGAGCGTCTCGAAAGAGCCTTGTTGGATACGCCAGCGCGTACCCGGTTTGATGCTGCGTACAAGGTACAGCGTTCCAGAGAATGCTTGGATGACATCACCAGTGATGATGCCGATATTCGGCTACTGGATAGCGTCATCAAGGCTATCCAAGCGGGCGATCTGCCGGAAGCCATCAAGACGCTTCATGTCGTGCTGTCGGGCGAAACGGATTACCCGTTTGCCTATGAAGGCGCGGCGGCGGCGCTCGCTGATCTGCATCGGTTAAACCACGGCCCCAAAAACAACTAAGGCCAGTCCCAAGTTACCCCGGAGACTGGCCCGCGCCACAAAAGCCTTCAAAATCACGCCCTGACAAGCAAGATTCTACCGGCAAATGGCGCGGCTGTCAGTCTCCAAAATCAGCTTTTTTGGAGATTGAAAAGTGATATCCCCCCTTCAAGACGCGATCAATGCTCTGCAACAGCGTGGTTGCAAACCCGTCAAGGCCGGCGACGGCTATCAAGCCTATTGCCCGATCCATGAAGCCGACGGACAAGGCCACAACCCCAGCCTGACCCTCAAAGCGGGCGATACGGTCCCCGTAGTCGTTCATTGTCATGCCGGTTGCGATGGAACCGCGATCCTCAAGACGCTGGGGATCAACGGAACACCGCACCCCAGCAAGCCGCGCATCGTGGCGACCTACCCATTTCAAGACGCGAACGGCATTGTCGTTTTTGAGAAAGTGCGTCGTGAACCGAAAGATTTTCGGATTCGCCACCAGCCGATCAATGGCGCTGACTGGGTTTGGAAAAAGCCGGAATTGTCCAGCTATCCCCTCTATCGCTTGCCCGAGGTGCTGGCGGCCAAAACGAACGGATATCCGATCTACTTCGTGGAAGGCGAAAAGGACGCGGATCGCTTAACCGTGATGGGTTTGATAGCGACCACCAATTTTGAAGGCGCATCGGAGAAAGCGAAAAAACCAAAGTGGCGACCGGAATACAGCGAGCAACTTTCCGGCGCCGCTCGCGTGGTCCTGATTCCCGACAACGACGAACCCGGGCAAGCGCACATGAGGAACATTGCTCGCCAGTTGCGGGGCAAGGTGGCTGATCTGCGCTGGCTGGAATTGCCCGGACTCTCGACCAAAGGCGACGTTTCCGACTGGCTGAACCAAGGGCATACCGCCGCAGAATTATTCGCCCTGGTGGAACAGGCTCCCGGCGCCGATTCAGCGACCGCGCCAGCCGATCCGCCATTACAGGATGAACCGGAAGAACAGCCCAGCGGTCCGGCCCGGCCCGCAAAGGTTCGGGTAGTGGTTGGAGAATTGCCGGAGGCCACTGACCAAGCCGAGGCCGCGCTGATTCAGCATGGCGCGGCACTCTATCAACGCAGCGGCTACCTGTGTCGAATCAGCCACCAGCAGGCCGCAACGGTTCGCGGGATCACCCGACCCCGGGGCGCTGTCACGATCAGCCCGTTGGATCGGGATAGCTTGCTTGACCGGCTGAACCGGTTTATCCACTGGGAAAAGTGGAACGAAAAGAAAGAAGGCTACAAGCGCTGCCATGCCCCGGCTGCGATAGCACAAACCCTTTTGGCGCGTTCTGGTTCGTGGAATTTCCCGCCGCTGATTGGCGTGGTGAGCGCTCCGACTTTGCGCCCGGACGGTTCCATTCTTGACCAACCCGGCTATGACAAAACGACCGGTTTGTTCTTTGATGCCCAGAATGAAATCTTTCCGCCCATACCCGCCGATCCATCGCCCGAAGCAGGACGTGCAGCGCTGCAATTCCTCAAGGATGAACTGTTTAATCGGCGCTGCCTGAACAGCGACCGCACGGAAGATCAAGGTTTCAGTTTCGCCAATGACAGCGACCGGAGCGCCGCCCTGGCCGCTTTGTTGACCGCGCTGGTTCGCCCGTCATTACCAACAGCGCCGATTTTCTTGGCGACCGCAACCCGCCCCGGTAGTGCAAAAACCTTGTTGATGGACGTTCCGGCGCTCGTTGCCACCGGACGCCCGGCCACCATTTTCGAGTTGGGCGCTGATGCGGATGAAGTTGAAAAGCGGATGCTTTCAGTTCTGCTGGCCGGGGATAGCGTCATCAACCTCGACAATCTTGAAGTCCCGCTGGCCGGCGCAACGCTGTGCAAAGCCTTGAGTCTGTCTCTTATACACATCTCCGAGCCCACGAGACCGTACTAGATCTCGTATGCCGTCTTCTGCTTGAAAAAAAAAAAAGAAGAAAAAGGTGAGAGAGACATGA
>DPWB01000049.1 GCA_003527885.1 Candidatus Competibacteraceae bacterium | reverse complement strand
CACGATCAACACCCAGCTCAGCCCGGCCAGAAACAGCGCGACGGCGCCCGCGCAACCCACCACCAGCGCCGTGCCCAAATCCGGTTGCTCGGCGATCAAAACGAAGGGGATCGCGGTGATCAGCGCGCCGACCGACAGCGGCAACCAACGCGGCGGCAACGGCTTTTCGGCAAAAAACCACGCCATCATCATCGGCACGGCCAGCTTCATGATCTCCGACGGTTGAAACCGCAGCACCCCGAGATCCAACCAGCGCCGCGCGCCTTTGGAAACGTCGCCGGCCACCATCACCGCCAGCAGCAGCAAAACCCCGACCAGATAAATCCACGGCGACCAGAAGCGAAGATGGCTCGGGCGAATCTGAGCCAGCGCCAGCATGATGGCGAACCCCAACCCCAGGCGCATGGCCTGGCCGAGCACCAGATCCAGCTTCTGCTGCCCGGCGCTGTACAACACGACCAACCCCAAGCCCGATACCGCCAACAATCCCAGCAGCAACGGCAGATCCAGATGGATCAACCTTAAAAACCGGCGACCGTCATTCCACTCCATTGCGTTTCACATCCGGCGCGGGTTCCAAACCTTCGAGGGCAGAAGCGTCGTACTTGTCGAGCAGATAGGCGTCCAGGACCTTACGGGCCAGCGGCGCGGCGGTGGCGCTGCCGCCACCGCCGTGTTCGGCGATCACCGCCACGGCGATGCGGGGTTGTTCGACTGGAGCGAACGCCACGAACAGCGCGTGGTCCAGCAGGTGTTTGGCCAAGCGCTTGGCGTTGTAGCTCTGGTTCTGGCCCAGCGTGAACACCTGGGCGGTGCCGGTCTTGCCGGCGATCCGGTAGCGCGGGCTTCTGATCTTGTGCGCGGTGCCGCCCTCGACCACATGGATCATACCGGTGATGACCCCCTCCCAGAAACCGGGGTTCTTGACCGTCACCGGCGGCAGCCCGCGAGGCGCCGTCAAGGCCTTGATCCGCGTCCCAGGATCCTCCGTGGCGTGCAAGACCCGCGGCTGAAAATTTCCGCCGCGCTGGGAAATGACCCCGGTCGAATAGGCCAGCTGCAACGGCGTCGCCAGAAAGAAGCCCTGGCCGATGCCGAAGCTGACCGTATCGCCGGGAAACCAATCTTGCTTGTGTACCTTTTTCTTCCACTGTGGAGAGGGCAACAAGCCGCCCTTCTCGCCGGGCAGGTCGATGCCGGTCGGCCGGCCGATGCCGAACCTGTCGAGAAAGGCGCGCAGGCGGTCGATGCCGAGCCTGAAGGCCAAATCGTAGAAATACACGTCGCAGGATTGCGAGATCGCCCGATCCAGGCTGACGCCGCCGTGGCCGCTGCGTTTCCAGTCCCGAAATTTACGGCTCGCTCCCGGCAGGCGGTAAACCCCCGCGCAGAACACGCCGCTGCCCCGACTGACGGTGCCATTTTGCAGGCCCGCCAGCGCCATCAGCGGCTTGATGGTGGAACCGGGCGGATAAATGCCGCGCAGCGCGCGGTTGAGCAGCGGCCGGTCCTTGGAGGTATTGAGCTTGCGGTAAGAGGCGAAATCGATGCCGTTGACGAAGGGGTTGGGATCGTAAATCGGTTGGCTGGCCAGGGCCAGCACCTCGCCGTTGCGGGGATCGATAGCGACGATGGCGCCGTTGTGGCCTTCCAGGACTCTTTCGGCGACCGCTTGCAGGCGCATGTCGAGACTGAGATAAATATTCTTGCCCGACACCGGCGCCGTCCGTTTCAAAACCCGCAGCGGCCGGCCTTCGGCGTTGGTTTCGACCTCCTCGTAACCGGCGCGCCCGCGCAACACTTCTTCGTAGGAACGCTCCACGCCGGTCTTGCCGATGTGGGTGCTGCCGCTGTACTGACCGGGATCCAGTTTGCTCAGTTCGGCCTCGTCGATGCGCCCGACGTAGCCGATAGCGTGAACGCCCAGCGCCTTCAAGGGATAGCGACGGGTCAGATCGGCCTTGATATCCACACCGGGCAAGCGATACAGGTCGATGGCCAAGCGGGCGATTTCCTCGTCGGTCAACTGGAAGCGCAACGGCACGCCGGTATAGGGTGGATTGCGCCGCGCCAGCTTGCGAAACCGGTCGATATCCGCGTCCGACAGCGCGATCCGATCCCGGATCGCCGCCAGGGTGGACTCCAAATCCTTGGCTTGATCCGGCGTGACCTCAAGATGGTAAGAGGCCAGATTATCGGCCAGCAGCACGCCGTTGCGGTCGTAGATAAAGCCGCGGGTCGGCGGCAGCGGTTGCAGGCGGACGCGGTTGCTTTCGGAAAGCGTCGTGAACCGGTCGTGGTTGAGCACCTGGAGATAGACCAACCGGCCCGAGACCGCCAGCAACGCCACGAACACCGCCACCACCATGATCAGCACGCGCCGGAAAAACAGCTCGCTTTCAGCCGTGTTGTCCTTTTCTCGGACCAGCAGCTTGTCGGTGGGCGGCCTAGCCGCCGAACGCCACTGATTCATGTCGGCCCGCCACGCTCAACTGACCTGAAAATACAGGCGTACATCGCGCAAGACGATGAACACCAAAGGCCAGCACACCATGCCGCCCACCGCCGGCGCCAGATACCACCAGTCTTTCGGCGGATAACCGATCACCCCGCTGATCCAGAATACCAGAATCTGCTCGACCAACAGGAACACCAGGACGCTGAAGGTCTGCTGCCAAACCGGGACCACCCGGATGCGCCGGTAAGTCTGCAAAGTCAAATACGCCACCGCCGCGAACGCCAGGGCATGTTGGCCCAACAGCGCGCCGCGCCCCACATCCAGCAGCAACCCGACCAGCCAGCCGCTGCCGATGCCGACGCGATGCGGCAGCGCGATGCTCCAGAAGATCAGCGCCATCGCTACCCAATCGGGTCGAAACCGCTCCAACCAGCCCGGCCACGGGATCCCCCCCAGCAAAAACGCCAGGAGAAAGCTGAGCGCGATGATCCAGCCGCCGGAACGGGGGTCCCCGGTCATGGCGGGCGCGCCGTGCCGGGTCTCTTGACGGTTGGGGCCAGCCCCTTGGCGATCGGCTCCGGTTCCTTGACGGTCGGGGCGGGTTGCCGGACGTCGGCGCCGCCTTCCAACAGCATCACTTCCCGGATCCGGTCCAAGCGGGCGACCGGTTTGGCCACGATGCTGGCGAAGGGGCTGCCGGGATCGAACGCCACCTTGGCGACCGTACCGACCGGATAGCCGGGCGGAAATCGCCCCCCCAAGCCCGAAGTGACCAGTAAATCACCGATTTTCACATCCTCGTTGTTGGGGATGTGCGGCAATTTCAGCTCCTGAAAATTGCCGGTGCCGAGCGCCAAGGTCCGCACTCCGGTGCGGTTGATCTGGATCGGCAGGGCGTGGCTGAGATCGGTGATGAGAATCACCGTCGAGGTGAACGGATCGGCCTGGATGATCTGGCCGACCACGCCTTGCTGGTCGAGCACCGGCTGACCGACGTAGACGCCGTGCTGGCGGCCGCGGTTGATCAGGATATGATGGCGGTACAAATCGAAATCCACCGCCAGCATTTCGGCGACCAGCACCCGTTCCGCCATGTTCACCGTCGACTCCAACAGCGAGCGCAAGCGGCGATTTTCCGCTTCCAGGGCGGTCAATTTCTGCAATTGCACGTCGAAAAACAGCTGTTTCTCGCGCAGGCGGGCGTTCTCTTCCAGCAGCGCGCCGCGTCCGGCCAGATTCTCGTTCATCCAGCTCTTGGTTTCAGCCGGCAACCGCACCAGATAATGCAAGGGGTAGATGGCGGTCGCCAGCACGTCGCGCACGCCGCTCAAATACCGATAGCGGTGGTCCACCGTCATCGTGACGATGGACAGCAGCACCCAAAACCCGAGCTGCAAGATCGCCGTGGGGTTGACCTTGAACAAGTATTGGATACGCTTGCTGGGTTCGAGAGCGGCCAACGGTCATTCGATGGCGAAGGCGTCGATGGCGCGCTCGTCCTTGGCGATCAGCTCCAGCACCCGGCCGCCGCCGCGCGCCACGCAGGTCAGCGGATCGTCGGCGATCACCACGTTCAAGCCGGTTTCCTCGACCAGCAGTTTGTCGATGTCGCGCATCAGCGCGCCGCCGCCGGTCAGCACGATGCCCCGCTCGGCCACGTCGGCGGCCAGCTCGGGCGGGGTCGCCTCCAGCGCCATTTTCACCGAACCGATGATCCCCGACAGCGGCTCCTGCAAGGCTTCCAAGATTTCGTTGCTGTTGAGGGTGAAGCTGCGCGGTACACCCTCGGCCAGATTGCGGCCCTTGATCTCGATCTCGCGCACTTCGTTGGTCGGATAGGCGCTGCCGATTTCGTGCTTGATCTTCTCGGCGGTCGGCTCGCCGATCAGCACGCCGAAATTGCGCCGCACATAATTGATGATGGCCTCGTCGAAACGGTCGCCGCCGATACGCACCGCGCCGGCGAAGACGATGCCGTTTAGCGAGATCACCGCGACCTCCGAGGTGCCGCCGCCGATGTCCAGCACCATCGCCCCCCGCGCTTCCTCGACCGGGATGCCCGCGCCGATCGCCGCCGCCATCGGTTCGGGAATCAGATACACCACCCGCGCGCCGGCCCCCATCGCCGATTCGCGGATCGCCCGCCGCTCGACCTGGGTCGAACCGCAGGGCACGCTGATCAACACCCGTGGGCTGGGGTTGAAAAACTTGCGGGCGTGGACCTTGCGGATGAAATGCTGGAGCATCTTCTCGGTGACGGTGAAATCGGCGATCACGCCGTCTTTCATCGGCCGGATCGTGGACACGTTGTTGGGGGTGCGGCCCAACATCCGCTTGGCGTCCGTGCCCACCGCCGAGATCGTGCGGACGCCCCGAACCCTGTCTCTTATACACATCTCCGAGCCCACGAGACCGTACTAGATCTCGTATGCCGTCTTCTGCTTGAAAAAAACAACAAAAACTAGTACACCTGA
>DPWB01000212.1 GCA_003527885.1 Candidatus Competibacteraceae bacterium | reverse complement strand
CGTCAGAAGCGCCCAGCGCATCGCTCCGAACCGCCCCACGAAAAAGGGCGCGACCGCCTCGACGATATAATGCTGCGGTTCGAACCAGGCCACGTGGTGGTCTTGACCGGCCGCATCCACCAGCCGTCGAAAGCGGACAAAGGCTTTCATCCAATGCATTTCCCGCCGCACTTGATGTCCCATGCGCTCAAGCCGCATCCGGTCTGAAGCGAGCGGATTTTGCCAGCGCCGCCGATCTTCGACGACCCGCCACGCGGTTCGATACAACAGGTCGAAGCGGGCGTGCGCCTTGTGCAGAAAAGCGAGGCGGGCTGCTTCGACGAAGCTCGCCGGCAGCTGGAGAGCCGCCACCGTCGGCAAATCCGCTGCCGCGGCGGTTTCCACCGCATCGAACAAGTCGATTTCACGGTGGCTCGCCGTGCGCCAGATAACGCGGTCGGGCGACACGCCTTGACGCACCAAAAAGCGCACCGCCTGGGAAAAACCTTCCCAATCGGTCTCGCCCGACAGGGTGACGGCCAAAAGATTCATGGGCCGGCAAACAAATCCGGTTGCGTCGCGTGCGGGCGCTTGCGGGGACTGGCGCACAGCGAGCCGCGTTTCGCCACTCCGCTCGACGCGCGGGAGGCATCGTATTTGGCGGCCCCCGCCAGAATGCCGAGCTTGCGCTGAACGTCCATCATTCCCGCCTCGATTCCGCTGGAAATCCCGTCAAACCGCCGGCTTCAGACCCATGTCCGATGTGGGCCACCCTTGCAAGCCGCTCATTTACGGTAATTGCGCACCAGCCCGACCACCACCCCGAAAAGCTCCCAATGGTCGGGACGCAGCACCGGATAGCACGGATTGGCCGGCCGCAGTACCGTCGCGCCCGCTTCCACGGCCAGCGTCTTGAGCGTGAAGCCGTTATCGACCACCGCAACCACCAAATCGCCGGGCCGGGCCGCTTTGTCCCGTTCGACCACGACCCGATCTCCGGGGTAAATGCCGGCTTCCCACATCGAATCGCCGGTCACCGGCAACAACACCGTGCGCGAAGGCTCCCGGATCAGCCACGCATCGATGGACGCCGTTTCCCCGCCGTCCGCGACCGCGGCCGGATAGCCGGCAGGCACCGGCGCATCCGCCAGCGGCCGCTCGAAAAAGCGCGCGGTGGGCGTCCAGCGCTTGGCGGGGGTGCGCTCCAGATAACCGGCCTGTTCCAGCCGTCGCAATACTGCGGCCACGCCCGAACGCGTCGCCAAACCCAGAACCGCCCGCAAGACATCGTAAGCCGGCAGGCTGCGCCAGCGGCTGTAATAGTCTTGCAAGCGCGCCAGATAAGCGGCATCGTTGGCGATTCTGGGCATCTCGGTCACGGGCAATGAAGGTTTATCACCCGAGTAGGGTAGCTCATTGTTGTACATTTGTACATTTAATAAGCGAGCTTGGTACTCCAGGCGCCGGCCTCATCGGCTCGCTAGAGCAGACGCCAACCAGGGCTTGCGATATCAGCGTTCAGCCGATCGATTTTGCGTCAGCCAGCGATCCAAGCCATTGGCGAAGGCTCGCTTGTCGCGGTTGTCATAAGGCGGCGGCCCACCGGTCGCCACCCCAGTCGAACGCAAGGCTTCCTTGAAGTTGCGCAGGCTCAACCGTTCCCGGATATTCTCGGCCGTATAGAGCTCGCCGCGCGGGTTCAGGGCGGCGATGCCCCGGGCCACCAGCCGCGCCGCCAGCGGAATATCCGCCGTGATGACCAGATCGCCGCTCGCCGCGTGCTGGACCAAATAGTGATCGGCTTCATCCAGCGCTTGACCGACGTGTACGGCCGTAATCAGCGCTGACGGTGGCAGCGCGAGCCGGTGGTTGGCGACCAGTGTGACCGGGACGCCGACCCGGCGCGAGGCGCGAAAGACCATGTCCTTGACCGGACCCGGACTGGCGTCGGCATCGATCCAAATTCTCATCATTTCTCCACGGTTTCACGCCTCTTGGCGGATTGGGTCGCCCCGGCCGAGCACGGCGCGGCAAACTTGCTACGATGCGCGGTGAATTCAACCATAAGAAGCACAGGCCATGACAACCCCGACAGCAAAAACGCCCACCTCCTTTGATCCAGCGCGTTTTAGCCGCGCCTGCTGGACCATTTACGCCATTCTGGCGGCCGCCTATGTCCTGGTGTTTTTTCACCGCATCGCGCCGGCCGTGGTGTCCGCCGACCTGATGCGGGATTTCGGCACCACCGGCGCGGCTTTGGGGTCGTTGGCGGCGACGTACTACTACATCTATACCGCCATGCAAATTCCCGCCGGGGTGTTGGCGGATACCGTGGGCGCGCGGGTTTTGGTGACGGTCGGTAATGCCGTCTCTGGAGTGGGCTCCATCTGGTTCGGTCTGGCGGACACCCTCTGGCAAGCCTCGCTGGGCCGGACCCTGGTCGGATTGGGTGTATCGGTGGTGTTCGTGGGGCTGATGAAAAGCAACACGGTCTGGTTCCAGGACCGGGATTACGGTTTTATCAGCGGCCTGACGCTGTTGCTCGGTAATCTCGGGGCCATTCTGGCGGCCGGTCCCCTGGCGCTGTCTCTTATA
>DPWB01000323.1 GCA_003527885.1 Candidatus Competibacteraceae bacterium | reverse complement strand
CCCTAGATCGGTAGTCGGCAGCGTCAGAAGCCGGCGCGGCCGAACTCGACGCGCGAACCGGCCCGGCCGGCTCCGGTCCCACCCCATCAACACGCGCCCCCGCCCCGGTTTCGCGCGCCCTGCCGGCCCATCTGCCGCGCGACGTTTGCCTCCATCAGCCCGATGCCGTTGTTTGCCCCGACTGCGGTGGCCCGCTCCAGCCGCTGGGCGAGGGCGTTTCGGAAGTCTTGGAGTATGTCCCCTCGCACTTCCGCGCCATCCGCCACGTCCGGTCCAAGCGCGCCGTGGACCACCTGCGAAAGCAAGGAATTGAACCCGGACCGACGGACCTCGCGCACCTGTCTCCGCTGGACTGGGCGCACATCACCCTGACCGGCGATTACCACTGGGAAGTCGAGCCATCGATGGGGCCGGACCCGTTCAGACCTTTGCGGACCACGGACTTCGCCATGGCGGCTTAGGGTGCGTTAAATTCCGTTTCGTGTCTTCCTCTCCTCTTCGGCCTGCTCGGTGAGGCGGAGGCGGCGTGGGGTGTTGATCGCTGGCGTCCTGTTTGAATGATTCGCTCGGGATCGAAATCCCGGACCCGGCCGGCGTCGAGATCGTCGATCCCCCGCTGGACTTGCGCCCGCAGCTCCGCCAGCTCGTGTCGCTGGAGCGCCCGCTTGTGCCGCCAGTCGCGCAAGGCTTCGCGGACGACCTCGCTACTGGAAGCGTACTCGCCCGCCGCGACGGCGGTGCGCACCGCCTCGGCGATTTCGGCGGTCAGGGTGATGGTCAGGCGTTCGATGGTGTTCATAAATCATACTTTATCATACTATCCTGGGTTTTTGGTTTCGCGCTTCCGGTTTGCCGGTGGTCGCTGTGCCTTTGGCGGCTCTAGGAGCGTCCTGGAACGCTTTTGCGCTGGGAGGCGTAGAGAGCCGCAGCGCTGGTACTCTTTCGGTGGATTCACGACTTCGCCGGGAATCGTGAATTTCGGGCGGATTCAGGGCGTCAGCCCGGAACCGCCAGTCGTGGTGGAACGCATCCTTGCGTTATCTCAAAATGAGATATACGATGCTCGGGACGCCAACCAAGGAACAAAGCTTCGATGCACGTCATCAGCCAAAAGCGAATCTGGGAAGCCAAGGAACGGTACAGAGAATCCGCATCGGCGCTAGACGCTTGGTATCGAATCGCGAAGGCGAGCACATTCGAGAACTTCGCCCAACTGAAGGCGGCGTTTCCCAGCGTCGATAAGGTCGGCGATCAGTACGTTTTCGATGTCGGTGGAAACAAATTGCGCATCATCGCGAAAGTCGAGTTTCGACAAGGCAAAATTTTTATCCGACAAGTCCTCACGCACGCCCAATACAGCAAGGTGAAATTGCAATGAACGCCGCCATCGCCGAACACTGGTGCCACGTCGCGCCGATCCTCGCGCGGCCGGCCAACGACGCCGACTTGGATCGAAAAATCGCTCACCTGGATTCGCTGCTGGATGGCGGCGCCGAACAAGAGGGTCATCCGCTATCCGGCTTGGTCGATATTTTGTCCGACCAAATTGAGCGCTACGAATCCGAGCGCTTCGCCGGGTGCGGCAAGGCCACGGGATTAGACGCGCTCAAATTCATGATGGCCGAACACGGCTTGACGCAAGCCGACTTGCGGGAAGTCGGAACGCAAGGGGTGGTATCCGAAATCCTGGCGGGCAAGCGCAAGCTCAATCTTCGGCAAGCCAAGGCGCTGGCAAAGCGGTTCCATGTTGGGTTGGAGGCATTTGTCGATTGAAGGCGGCCCGATCCGTCAAGGCGCCAGCGCGGCAACGATTCTGTCGCGCCAGCGCCAGCCGGCGAACGCCACCATTGCCAGCAAGCCCACCAGCGCCCACACCCGGACTTTGCCGGTTTGTGCGGGCCTGGGTGCGGGGAGCAGTTTGGTTTCCAACTCGCGGCGGGCTTGCTGCTCGGCTTCCAGCAGCGCCAGCAAGTGCGCCTTTTCCTGCTGGGTCTGCTGCTCGCGTTCGTGGGCCTGTCGCATGACCTGTTCCAACTGGTCTTGGGCGTGCTGTAGTTGGTCTTGTAAGACTGCAATCAATGTCGCTTCCGTCGCGACAGAGTGCGTCATCGTCGCCGGTTCGTCGGCGATGCGTCGCAGCTCACCATAAACTCGGATGAGTTCCGATGTGTCGATTACGCGGTTACCGTCGCCGTCTGTCGTCGCCGACAAGCGACCTTCCTTGATCGCTCGTTGAATGCTTCGACGGCTGACGCCGGCGACGCGGGCAGCGTCGTTGGTGGATAAAAGGGTCATGGTGGCGGCTTCCCATTGTTGGCGACAACATCAAGCATAGCGTCGTCAGCGTCGCGACAATCGTCGCGACGCTAGCTCTGGGGCGCCAGAAATCAAGACTTGTAGCACATTGAGCCGCGCCCGTGGTTTCAGTCGGTCGGCCGGGCCATCCATCGGGGCCAAAAGTCGGGGGTGGCGGTCCACCACCACAACTTTTCGAACCGCGCTGGGTTGGCGGCGGTGTAGCGCACCGTGTGCTGGATGTTGCGGTGGTCGAGGTACATCGAAAAAGAAGTTGGCCTGAATAAAACCTGAGCCGCCGTTACACTGTTTCTTAGGTTCATGGTTCGGCACAACTTAGATTTATATTGGTCCTACCTGTCGGGCCCCTGATGATTGATAGGTCTTTTTTGAAAGAGGGCAGGTTTGGTGCTGTCTCT
>DPWB01000065.1 GCA_003527885.1 Candidatus Competibacteraceae bacterium | reverse complement strand
GAGACAGTCTGTATTCGGGTGCAGTCCCGCGCGGTGCGGCGGTGCGGATCACCGCCGGGGGGGTAGTCCCGGATGGGCCGGATGCGGTCGTCTTGCAGGAGGAGTGTCGGGTTGCCGCCGATGGAAGCTGGATCGAGATCGGGCCCAAGGCGGCGGGTCGCCTCAAGTCGGGCGAGAATATCCGCCGGCGTGGCGAGGACGTTCGAGCCGGCTCCACCTTGTTGCCGCGCGGCTCGCGGTTGCGCCCGCAGGATGTGGCGTTGGCGGCGGGGCAGGGCATTGCCGCGTTGGAGGTCGTGCGACCGGTGCGGGTGGCGGTGGTTTCGACCGGCGATGAATTGCGCGCACCGGGTGAAACGCTGCCGCCGGGGGCTATTTACGAATCGAACCGCTATGCGCTGATCGGGCTGCTACGGCGCTTGAACTGTGCCGTGACCGATTTGGGGATCCTGCGCGACGAGCGGGATGAAGTGCGTCGGGCGCTGGAGCAGGCGTCCGCGACCCACGACGTTTTGGTGACTTCGGGCGGCGTGTCGGTCGGTACGGCCGACTTGCTCAAGGAGGTGATCGAGGCGCTGGGAACTCTCGAATTCTGGCGCTTGGCCATCAAGCCGGGCAAGCCGGTCGCCTTCGGGCGAATCGGCGAGTGCTTGATCGTGGGTCTGCCAGGCAATCCGGTCTCGGTCATGGTGGCGTTTCTGCTGCTGGCCCGACCCTTGTTGCTGAAACTGATGGGCGCGGAGCCCGCCGAGCCGCTGCGGCTGTCGGCGTTGGCGGATTTTCACTTCCGGCGCAAGCCGGGCCGGCGGGAATGGCTGCGGGTGCGAGTGCGTTTCGAGCGCGACCACCAGCCGGTGGCGAGCGTGTATCACACCAACAGTTCCGGGGCGCTATCGTCGCTGTCCTGGGCGGATGGCTTGGTGGAACTGCCGGAAGAGTGCGCCAGCGTCGCGCCGGGCAATACGGTAGAGTATCTGCCCTTTGACGGTTTGGGGGTGAAATAATGTTGTTGGCTCGTTTCAAATTGAACCATCGGTGAACTGTTCTCGTTGCACGGGTGGTCAGTTCGCTCGAACGGGGTGTCGCGCAGGGTCAGCTTTGACCTGAGTTGCACGCCCGGCAGCTGGTGAAGCGGCGGATTCAGGGCCAAATCTTGCTTGGCATGATTTGTGAAAGTCAGTGTTTCGGGCGCTGAAGCCCTCGTGTGTTTCGGGCTTGGCTTAAATTTGTAAAGCGAGAATATGCGAAACTCCTTGCCGTTTTGCAGGGCGGTAGCGTGGTTGCGGCGGTCTGATCCAACGGCGTTCAAGCGCTGGTCCAACAGGGTGGGCTGAGGCCATGCAAAATGCCCTGACGGTGGATGTTGAAGATTACTTTCACGTCGCCGCCTTCGCGCGTCAGATCGACCCCGCGACTTGGGACCGGTTTCCTCTTCGGGTCGAACGCAACACGCACCGCCTGTTGGATTTGTTCGCCGGGCATGACGTCCGCGCCACGTTCTTCGTATTGGGTTGGGTGGCCGAACGCTGCCCTGATTTGGTGCGGGCCATCGCGGAGCAGGGACACGAGGTCGCCTGCCACGGCTACTCGCATCGGCTCATCTACGACCAGACCCGCGAGGACTTCCGGGCGGAGACGGTGCGTTCCAAAGCGTGTCTGGAAGATCAAGCGCAACGGCCGGTACTCGGCTATCGCGCGGCCAGCTATTCGATCACCAGGCGTTCGCTGTGGGCGCTCGATATCTTGGCCGAACTGGGGTTCGGTTACGATTCGAGCATTTTTCCGGTCCATCACGATCGTTACGGCATCCCCGGCAGCCCGCGCTGGCCTTACAAGCTTGAGATGCCAGACGGTGCTTCCCTGATCGAATTTCCGCCGTCCACCGCCGTTGTGGGGCGTCACCCGTTGCCGGTGGCCGGCGGGGGCTATTTTCGGATTTATCCTTACTGGCTGACCCGGCTCGGCTTGAACCGGATCAATCGCGCGGAAAATCGGCCGTTTATTTTTTACCTGCACCCTTGGGAAATCGACCCACAACAGCCGCGCGTTCGCGCGGGCTGGCTGTCCACCTTCCGCCACTATACGAACTTGAGCCGCTGCGAGCAGCGCTTGAAGCAGTTGTTGCGGGATTTTCGGTTTGCGCCCGTCAAGGAGGTGTTGGCGGGGGCGACCATTCCGACGGTCAGCGCGCGCGTTTTCGCCGGGGCGTGATTGCCGCCATGTGCGGGATTGCTGGAATCGCGGCGCTTGCGGCGCAAGTTCGGGTTCAGGACGGCGAGGTGCGCCGCATGTTGCCCCCCTTGCGCCATCGCGGTCCCGATGGTGGCGGCGTCTATCTCGCTCCGAACGGCCGGGTCGGCTTAGGGCATACCCGGCTCAGCATCATCGACCTGGAGGGGGGCGCCCAGCCGCTGCCCAACGAAGATCGGACGGTATGGGTCTCGTTCAACGGTGAAATCTTCAACTACATCGAGTTGCGCGAGACCCTGTTGAAGGCGGGGCATCAATTCCATACCTACAGCGATACCGAAGTCATCGTTCATGCCTACGAGCAGTACGGTGATGAGTTCGTGCGGCAGTTGAACGGTCAGTTCGCCATCGCCTTGTGGGATGACAAACGCCGGCGCCTGCTCTTAGTCCGGGATCGGATCGGGATCCTGTCTCTTATACACATCTCCGAGCCCACGAGACCGTACTAGATCTCGTATGCCGTCTTCTGCTTGAAAAAAAAACAAAAACGACTACAGCGGACGAC
>DPWB01000316.1:1062-6889 GCA_003527885.1 Candidatus Competibacteraceae bacterium | reverse complement strand
GCCATCGTTTTGCTCCAGGGTTTCGGTGATTTTGCGCCGAGCCTCCTGATCCAATCGAGCCAAGCAGCCGGCCAGTCGGGCGTCCGCATCCAAAAAAGCCTTGAAATGGGCTTCCTGACGGGACCGGTAAAGGGCGACCGGGTTTTCGGAGGCGGGATATTGTGCGGTTCCGGTCGCCACCCAGCCGAAACTGGTTTCGAAGCGGATCATGCGACAGCCAGAAGCGTGTTGCCCGATGGCGGCGGCAATGGCGGCCTGAGCGGTTCCGGCGCGCAGCGCGGGTTCTCCGGTCAGGTCGTCCTTGACGGGTCGGAGCCGGCCGGGCGCGCTAGGGCTGAGGCGCAGGGCAGTGGCAGAGGCTTGCAACGGCACGGTAAATTCATCGGAAGCCGGTTTGGCCGCTTCTGCTTCAAAGCTCCAAAGTAAAACGCTCAAGATCATCCACAAACAGGCTCGATAATGCATGGTGTCTCCTAATGCGAATCCAGCATCGGCTCAGGCGGGTGGCGATTCCTCGATCGACCGTCCCAACCGTGCTGGTTTTTCTTTAGGCTGCTTCGGCAATGATGGTTTCATCTGGGTCGAAGACGAGCGGGCGGCTGGCGCTCAGGATACTCTTGAGATGACGGTCTTCGAAAGCTTTCAGGAGCGACAGGTGCTTGAGCCGGTCGGCGAATCCGTACAGGGCGGGACCGGTTAGCTGGACGCGCATGACGATTTTCCTTAAATTTTAATGGTGAAAATCAATCGCTGGTATTTTTTAACACCCGGTAGACGCGGGCCGCGCGATTTCGCCGGATTCTTCTAAACAGCGGTAGCATCCCGCGTTTTTCGATCGGACCGAAAGCGAGCGAACGGCCGAGATCGATGGCGTGCCATGCGCGTCAGTGGTGGTTGGAGTAAGATGGTTTCAGGCAATTTCGCCCTGGATTTTACGTTCCCAGGCTCATGAATACGAATTTACGCCGTATCTTGATGGTCTTGGCCGTCGCTTTAATGGCGGGTTGCGCCGCGACCGCCGATCCTTCCCGCGACGGTTCCGATCCCCTTGAAAGCTACAACCGCGCCATGTTCGCGTTTAATGAAGCGGCGGATAAGGCGGTGTTCAAACCGGTCGCTCAAGCTTATCAAACGGTGCTGCCCGATCCGGTCATCGGCGGCATCGGCAATTTTTTCAGCAATCTTAACGACGTGGTGGTTCTTGCTAATGACTTGTTGCAACTGAAGTTCCATCAGGCGGTGATGGATAGCGGCCGGATCGTGTGCAACACCACCTTCGGGGTGCTCGGCTTGTTCGATGTCGCCAGCCGCGTGGAGCTGCCCAAGCATTACGAAGATTTCGGGCAAACGCTCGGGTTTTGGGGGGTTGGCGAAGGGTATTACGTGGTATTGCCGTTTTTGGGGCCAAGCACCGTGCGCGATACGGTCGGGCGAGTGGGCGATGCCTTTGCCGATCCACTGGTCTGGGGTACGGATTCCGACGCGGTACAGTGGAGTTTGTGGGGCCTGAATTTCGTCGATCAGCGGGCCGCTCTGTTGCGGGTCGAGCGCGCCTTTGCCGGAGCTCAAATCGACCCTTATTCGTTCCGGCGCAGCGCCTATTTGCAGCAGCGGCGCAATCTGGTTTACGACGGCAATCCACCCAAGCCGGACTTTGAGTTCGACGCTGGATCAGCCAAACCGGCGCCATGAGGTCTTCCTGGGTTACGCTGACCGTGTTTGACGCCTTGCCGTGGGCCGAAATCGCCCGTGGCCGGTTGTTGGCCGAGGAGATTCCGTGCGTACTGGTGGACCGTTCGCTGTTGCAACTGGGTATCGTGGCTGACGGGATCGAGCTTCAGGTCGCGCCAGCGGATTTGGCGCGGGCGCAAGACGTGCTGAGCGCGGATTATTCCGGGGAACTCGACTAACCCATGAAGCGGCGGTCGTTGCTGGCCGGCTTGCTGCGGTTGGCGGCACTACTGCCCTTGCCGCTCGCGCACGGGATCGGCGCGTGGCTCGGCTGGCTGCTGTGGCTCATTCCCCAAAACGCCCCGCGCAAGCTGGTCGCGCGCAATCTCAGCCTATGTTTTCCTGAAGCCTCGCCCGCCGAACGCAATGCGTTGCTGCGAAAGAACTTGCAAGAAACCGGCAAACTGCTGTTGGAGCTGGGGCCGCTTTGGCTCTGGCGCGGCGAGCGCGTATTACGTCTGGTTCTAGGCTCGGTGACCGGCGAAGAAGCGCTGGCTGATACCGTGCGCGAGAAACGGGGGGCGATTTTACTTACGCCGCATCTGGGTTCCTGGGAGATGGCCGGTTTGTATTATTCCAGCCGCCATCCGCTGACTATCCTCTATCGGCCCAGCCGGCTGGGACTCGACGGGCTCAGCCGCCAGGGGCGTGGCCGGCTCGGCGGCAAGGTGGTGGCGACCGACGCCAGCGGCGTGCGGACTTTGCTGACTTCGCTGCGCGCCGGCGAGGTGCTCGGCATTCTGCCCGATCAAGACCCTGGGGAGGAGGGCGGGGTGTTCGCGCCGTTCTTTGGCATTTCCGCCAGCACCATGACGCTGGTGTCGCGGCTGGCCTTGAAATCCCAAGTCCCGGTTTTTTTGACCTGGGCCGAACGCCTGCCGCGCGGTCGGGGCTTCATCCTGCATCTGCGGGTGCTGTCCGAGGTCACCGCCGCCGGATCGCTGGCGGAGTCGGTGGCGGCGCTGAATCGGAGTGTGGAAGCGGCGGTTCGTTCCTTGCCGGCGCAGTATTTATGGGCTTACAAACGCTTCAAGACCCGGCCGCCGAGCGCGCCGGAGTTGCTGTATTAAGAAAGTAGCCGCTCGATGTGGCCCATTAACGCCGCCAGTGCGCCGCGATGGCGCTCCACGGCGTCCCGCCCGCGCTGGCCGGCGGCTCGCTGCAAGTGAGGGTCGGCCAATAACCGATCCACGATAGCCGCCAAGGCTTCCGTGTCGTTGACCTGCCAAGCGGCCTGCGCCGCCAGCAGCCGCTGGCCGGCCTCGGTGAAGTTGAACATGTGAGGACCGAACAGTACCGGCAAGCCCAGCAAGGCCGGTTCCAGCACGTTATGGCCGCCCGTGGGGACCAAACTACCGCCGACGAACGCGATGTCGGCGGCGGCGTAGAACAGCAACAATTCGCCCATGCTGTCGCCGAGGAAGACGGCGGTATCCGGGGTACAAAATTGTCGCCCGCTGCGTCGTACCACCTTGAAGCCGCATTGCCGGCCCAAGGCCGCCACGCCGTCGAACCGTTCCGGGTGGCGCGGCACCAGCAGTAGCAACAGCTCCGGCCAGCGGGAGCGAATGAGCGCGAAAGCCGCCAAGACCCGCTCGTCTTCACCCGTATGCGTGCTGGCGGCGATCCAGACTGGCCGGCCTTCCCCGAACAGGTCCCGCCGCAGCGTTTGCCCCTGTTCGGGTAGCCCATCCGGCAGCGTCAAATCGTATTTGAGATTGCCGGCCACCCGCACGCGCGGTGCGCCCAAGCTGCGGAAACGCCCGGCATCGACCTCGGATTGGGCCGCGATCAAGGTGATATCTTTCAGCATGGCGGCCGTCAGGTGCCCGATTCGGGCATAACCGCGCGCCGAGCGCTCCGACAACCGGGCGTTGGCGATCAAAGTGGGGATACCGGCGGCGGCGCAACGCCGCAGCAAATTGGGCCACAATTCGGTTTCCATGATCACCGCCAGCATCGGCCGGCTTCGTTGCAAGAACCGCTCTACCGCGCCCGGCAGATCGTAAGGGGCATAAGCATGGTGAACGCGATCGCCCAGCGCCTCCCGTACTTGGCGGGAGCCGGTCAGTGTCGTGGTGGTCACCAGCAGCGGCGTTTCGGGATAGCGAGCCCGCAAGGCCCGGATCAAGGGCAAGGCGGCGCGGGTTTCTCCCACCGAGACGGCGTGAACCCACAGGCAGCCGCAGGTCGGTAGGGAAGGGATGAAGCCGAGCCGTTCGCCCCAGCGCCGGCGCTGGTCGCGGTCGCGCAGCCCCCGCCAGTACAGCCGTAGCAACGCCAGCGGCAGCGCCATATAAAGCAAGGCGGTGTAAAGCCCGCGCAGGAGACAACCCCACCGGTCGGACGCGCGCTTCATCTCATCAAGAACCCGCCAGTTCTCGATTCCACATCAAGGTGGAACCGATCACCGCGGCCGGCATCGCCAGGAAGTTCACAATGGGTATCAAGGTCAAAACCAAGGTCATGCCGCCAAAACCCAAAGCCAGCGGCCAATGCCGGCGCACCAGCGCGCGCTGTTCCCGAAATTTCAAGCCGCGCGTGCTGAGAGGGTAATCGGCGTATTCCAGCGCCAGCATCCAGGAGACGAAACCCGCCCACAGGACCGGGGCGGCGGCGTTGACCGCCGGTACGAACGACAGCACGAGCAGCGGAATCGCCCAACCCACGAAATAGAGCAAGCGCTGCAGTTGCGTTAGCGGAGCGGACAGGTAGTCCCGCCATGTCGTATTGGTCGTGGGCCGTGGAGCGGCGCCCTCCGTCGCCAGGATTTTTTCGACGCGTTCGGCCAACAGGCCGTTGAACGGCGAACCGATGAGATTGGCCAGCAAGGTAAAGCTATAGAAGACCACCACCAAAGCGGTCAGGATGAATAGTGGCCACAACAGCCAGTGCAGCCAGTCCAACCACGTTGGCAACCAATCCTGTAACGCTTGATCGAGCCGCTGCAACTGCCGGGTCAGGAACCAAAGGGCTCCACCGAACAAGCCGGTGTTGATCGACAAGGGAACGACCACGAAGCCGCGCAGGCCGGATTTGGGCAACCAGCGCAAGCCGGTCAGCGCATAACGGGCGCCTTGGGTGAAAGAAAGACTCATGGGCGATGACCTCTAATGCGATGGTTGCCTTCGAGGGCGCGAGCCGGCATTCGTTTCAAATCGCGGTGATCTACGGTACTATTTGAATGGTCAATAAAGCTGCCCCCGAGTCCGAGCGGCGCATTATATAACCATATCGCTGCGGTTCCGACCGCCCCAGGAACCAGACCGAACGGGTTGGTCCCGTTTCGCGGTCGCCGCCCCGTTGCGGGGTCTGGCGATTCATAACGCTTACCCGATGACCGACATTCCTTTGTTGTCTTCCAGTCTGTCTTGCCCTTGGCGGTGGCCAAGCGTCCCGCTTGCCGCTCGCCGGAGTCTTGCGCCGGATCGCTGGAGTGCGCTCGCACGCGTCTCGGTCGCCGTCCGGCCGATCGCGGCCGCCCATACTTCGGCCGCGCGCTTGCGGCGCGCGCCCGAAGCCGCATCACCCACCACTGTGTCATCTCAAACCTCAAAGGAGCACAAGCATGAAACAACCCGTCCGCGTCGTCATTACCGGTGCCGCCGGCAATATCGGCTACGCCATGGCGTTTCGGATCGCCTCGGGCAGCATGTTGGGTCCCGATCAGCCGGTGATCCTGCAACTGCTGGAAATCACTCCAGCCCTACAGGCTCTGCAAGGCGTGGTGATGGAGCTGAACGATTGCGCGTTCCCGCTGTTGGCGGGCGTGGTCGCTACCGATGATCTGAAAACGGCGTTCAAAGACGCCAATTTCGCCATGCTGGTCGGCGCGCGCCCGCGCGGTCCCGGCATGGAGCGCAAGGATCTGCTGACGGCGAACGGCGCCATTTTTGGGCCGCAGGGTAAGGCGCTGAACGATCATGCCGCCCGCGACGTGCGGGTGCTGGTGGTCGGCAATCCCGCCAACACCAACGCCTTGATCGCGGCCAGCAACGCCCCGGACCTCAACCGCCGCCAGTTCCACGCCATGACCCGTTTGGACCACAATCGGGCGTTGAGCCAGTTGGCCGAAAAGACCGGCTCGCACGTCAAC
>DPWB01000316.1:0-737 GCA_003527885.1 Candidatus Competibacteraceae bacterium | reverse complement strand
CAAGAAGATGACCATCTGGGGCAATCACTCCTCGACCCAGTATCCCGACATCGGTCAATGTACCGTCAAGGGTAAGGCGGCCACGTCGTTGGTGGATCAAAGCTGGTACCGCAATACCTTCATCCCGGACGTGCAGCAGCGCGGCGCGGCGATCATCAAGGCGCGCGGCGCCTCGTCCGCCGCTTCCGCCGCCTCATCGGCCATCGACCACATGCGCGATTGGGCGCTCGGTACCCCCGAGGGCGATTGGGTCAGCATGTCGGTGCCGGCCGACGGTTCTTATGGCATCGGCGAAGGCGTGATTTACTCCTATCCCTGCGTCTGCAAGAACGGCGACTATCAGATCGTCAAGGATCTGCCGATCGACGAGTTCAGCCGCGAGAAGATGAAAGCCACCGAGCAGGAACTGCGCGAGGAGCGCGCCAGCATCGAAGACCTTTTGAAGGCTAAATAAGTCGCTTGAGACCGCCCCCGCCAGCGTGGCGGGGGCGGCGTGCAGAAAATTTCAGATCGGGCAACTACACTTTTACGACGATATTCAAAATATCGCATAAACCCTAACCGCCGAATTGGAGGCCATGCATGACCACCCACGAAGAGTTTCATCGCCGTTCCATCGACGACCCAGAAGGTTTTTGGGGCGAGGAAGCCAAGAAGATTTATTGGCATAAACCGCCCCAGAAAATTCTTGACTACTCCAAGCCACCTTTCGTCAAGTGGTTTGTCGGCGGTGAAAC
>DPWB01000117.1:4305-11358 GCA_003527885.1 Candidatus Competibacteraceae bacterium | reverse complement strand
GATCCGCTGGCCTTCATCTTCCATCTGCTTGGCGCGCGCCAGCACCGGCCCGCGAATGTCGTAACAAACGTTGGCGAGCTTGGCGGATTTCAATATGGGTTGCATCTTCGATTCATCCTGCTGGGTGGTCGGTTTGATCCTGAGAGAACTGGCGGGCCAGCGCCCGGCGGCGCCTCGGGGCGTACATGATAACCGGCATCAGGACACACCGATATTCTGCCCGAGCGCCGCCGCCACGGAAACACCAGCAACGATCTCAGAGCGCGCCCACACCGCTTGGTGTGACACACTGGATTCTTGACGGGGTTAGGCTAGTCTTTCTAAACGCCGGCGCGAATTTCACCAGTGCGACAGCATTGCGCCGGACTTGAACCGGGTCAGACAGCGGCGGCGCGATGCCGCGCTCGATCCGGCGCGTTAGCCGCGAACCCTACCTAGCGGGGTGGTCTTATGGCTGACTGGAGCCAGTTACTTCGTACGTATGCCGGTAACGTCTGGCCGATATGCTCCCGGATGGCGCCAGCCCGCCGCGCCCGGCTACCCGCCCAGGCGGCCGCCAGCGCGCGCTGGCCCCGGTTTGCGGCCGTGCTCGCGTGTCTGGTCGTTATCGGTTCCGCCCAGGCCCAACCGAAGGCCTTTCCCGCCGTCGAACCCTTTTCCGGGACCTTGCAGAAGATTTACACCAGCGGCGTGATCCGCGTCGGCCACCGTGAAAACTCGCCGCCCTTCGCGTTTCTGGACGCCCGGCGCCACCCCGTCGGTTATTCGCTGGACCTCTGCGAGGTGGTGGTCGAAGAAATCGCCCGCCACCTCCACAAGGAAGACCTCAAAACCGACTACGTGCCGGTGACCCCGGAAAACCGCTTCGAGCTGGTCAAGAACGGGACTATAGACCTCGAATGCGGCTCCACCACGGCCAGCGCGGAACGGCGAAAAACCCTGGGCTTCTCGCCGACGATCTTCGTCACCGGGGCCAAGTTGCTGGTCAAGCGCGGCAGCGGCATCGTGTCGCTGCGCGGGCTGCAAGGCAAGACGGCGGTGCTCACCAAAGGCACGATTCACGCCGAAACTATTCCGAAAATCGCCCAGCAACAAAATCTCGCCATCCAATTCGTCTTTGCCGACGACCACAACCAATCGTTCGAGACGCTGGCGGCGGGCAAAGCCGACGCCTTCATCAACGACGACGTGCAACTGCACGGCATGATCGCGGCGCGCGATGTCGAAACCGACTACCGCGTGGTGGGCGACTTTCTCACGTATGCCGACTACGCGCTGATGTTCCGCCACGACGATAGCGAGTTTGCCGAGGTGATCCGGCAAGCCTTCGAACGGCTGGCCGGCAGCCGGGAGATCCGGGCGATCTACCGCCGCTGGTTTCAGCGCCCGCTCCCTTCGGGTGTGAGCCTGAATCTGCCGATGAGCCCGCACCTCGAACACGTTTTTCAGCTCCAGGGCTTGGCCGCTGACTGAATCTGGCGCGGTCGCGCTACCCGGCACGAGAAAACGCTTCCTCGCCCAAGATCGCCCGAACGGCCAGGACACCACAAAAACAGCAACACCGGAGGCAACCACCGTGGACGAACCCGCCAACAAACAACCGTTTTACAAGTCGCTATACCTCCAGGTCATCACGGCCATCGTGATCGGCGTCTTGCTCGGCCACTTCTTTCCCGAGACCGGCACGGCCATGAAGCCGTTCGGCGATGCGTTCATCAAACTGATCAAAATGATCATCGCCCCCGTCATCTTCTGCACGGTGGTGGTCGGCATCGCGGGCATGGAGGACATGAAAAAAGTCGGCAAGACCGGCGGCTACGCGCTGCTGTATTTCGAGGTGGTGAGCACGGTCGCCTTGATCGTCGGCCTGACTCTGGTCAACCTGCTGAATCCCGGCGGCGGCATGAACGTCGACCCCACCACGCTGGACACCAAAAGCGTGTCGCAATACACCGGGCCTGGCAAGATGCAAGGCACCACCGATTTCTTGCTCAACATCATTCCCAGCACCTTCACCGACGCCTTCGCCAAGGGTGAAATGCTTCAGGTCTTATTGATCGCCATCCTGTTCGGCTTTGCCCTGCACAAGTTCGGCGGGCGCGGCACGCTGGTGTTCGACATGATCGAGAAGTTCTCGCACGTGCTGTTCGTCATCGTCGGCTTCATCATGAAAGTCGCCCCGATCGGCGCGTTCGGCGCGATGGCGTTCACCATCGGCAAATATGGCCTGGGCTCCCTGACTTCATTGGCCAAGCTGATGGGCACCTTCTATATGACCTGCCTGCTGTTCATCTTTGTGGTGCTGGGCGGCATCGCGCGCTTCCATGGTTTTTCGATCTGGAAATTCATCAAATACATCAAGGAAGAACTGCTCATCGTGCTCGGCACCTCCTCTTCCGAAGCGGTGCTGCCCCGGATGATGGCCAAATTGGAAAACCTGGGCGTGCGCAAATCGACCGTCGGCTTGGTGATCCCGACCGGCTATTCTTTCAATCTCGATGGCACCTCGATCTATCTGACCATGGCGGCGGTGTTCATCGCCCAGGCCACCAACACCCCGCTGACGCTGGTGCAGGAGATCACGCTGCTGGCCATCCTGCTGCTGACCTCGAAAGGCGCGGCCGGCGTCACCGGCAGCGGTTTCATCGTGCTGGCCGCCACTTTGTCGGCGGTCGGCAACGTGCCGGTGGCGGGCTTGGCCCTCATCCTGGGCATCGACCGCTTCATGTCGGAGGCCCGCGCCCTGACCAACTTGATCGGCAACGGCGTGGCCACCGTGGTGGTCGGCAAGTGGACGCACGATCTCGACGTAAACCGCATGAACGCTGTCCTCAACAACGAGACCGTGGCGCTCGCCGAGGAGCCCGAGCAGGTGCTCGATGTGATCGACCAACAGCCCGCGCCAGCGAAAACCTGACCGGGCACCGAGGAAACACCGGGATACCGCCGAGAAACCCAGCGCGCCCGAAACAAACAACTCCGCCGCTTGCGGTGGGTGGGTGGGCGCTTTTTAGGCCGGACGCGGCGATGTGTTTCTGATCCGCCCGAAAACGGGCGGTCGGGGTTTGCACCTCACCGCCCCGCCGATTACGTGACCGACACGGACCCGTGGTGGACCCCGACGGCGGAAGATCGGGCGGCGGATCGCGCCCACCGGAAGCGACTCAAGTCAAATGAGGCAACGTTCCGCGCCGGATCCTCTCTAAACGGCGACAGGCTGGTAACTAAGCCTTGCCACCAACCACCCGCACCCAGGAGAACCTTCATGCGCATCCTCGTCATCGGCGCCACCGGCACGATCGGCCGGGCGGTGGTCGACGCTCTCTCCGACCGCCACGACCTCGTTCCCGTCAGCCACGGCAGCACGCCCCTCACCGTCGATCTGGCCCAACCCGATTCGATCCGAGCGATGTTCGAAGCCGCCGGGTTGGTGGATGCCGTGATCAGCGCCGCCGGTCTGGCGCGCTTCGGGCCACTCGCCGGTTTGAGCGACGACGACTTCGAGTTCAGCCTGGCGAACAAGCTGATGGGGCAGGTCAATCTGGTGAGAACCGGCTTTTTTCAAATCCGCGACGGCGGTTCTTTCACGCTGACCAGCGGGGTGCTGGCGCGCTCGCCGATGGTCGGCAGCGCCGCCATCAGTCTGGTCAACGCCGGGCTGGAAGGCTTCGTCCGCGCCGCCGCGCTGGAAGCGCCGCGCGGGATTCGCGTCAACGCGGTCAGCCCGCCGTGGGTGACCGAAACGCTGCAAGCCATGCACATGGACACCCGCGGCGGTCAGCCGGCCGCCACGGTCGCGCGACTCTATGTCCGAAGTGTCGAAGGCGACCAAACTGGCGCGGTGCTGGAGTTGCCCATGGCGTAACGCCCTATTCCAGCAAGGGCAAACCGCGCCGAACGCCCGGCGGTGAAAATCCACGCGGGTGCTCGGTTTGGCGGTTTCCGGCGCGGTCAGTGCGAACGAAGCCGCCGCCACATCGTGGCGTGGGCCACGATGTATTGGTACTTGCGGGCGTGCTCGCGGATGACCAGCGGCACGTCGGCCTCGCGCAACAACTCGAAACCTTCCCCCCGCAACAACGCGCTCAACGCCGCCGCGCTGGTGACCGGTTCTCCGGCCCGCTCGCAGCCGCCCAGCCACGCTTCTCGGGGGGTAAACTGCTCCAGCCAACTGTAAGGCGAAAAAATCGCCAACAAACCGCCCGGCTTGACCAGTCCACGCGGCCCGCCGAGCCGCCCCAACAGCGCCTTGGGGCTGGGTAACCGACACAACAGATTGGCCAGCAAGACGGCATCGAACTCCACCAGTTCCGCCGGCAACGAACTGGCGTCGGCCTGCCGGAAGTTGACCCGGCCGCGGTCGATGGCCGGATCGACCATCGCGTTCAGCATCACGCCCAATTCGCCTTCATCCTTGCGGAAATAACGCAGTTCGCCATCGCGGCGCAAGGTGTCGGCGGCGTCGATGAAAGCCCGGCTAAGATCGACGCCCAACACCTCCCGGTAGCCGCGCGCCAGCTCGAAACTGGCCCGGCCCACCGCGCAACCGACATCCAGCGCCCTGTCGGTCGGAATCCCGTGATCGCGGGCGGCGTCGAGCAGCCAGCGGGCGCAGCGCGGCGGAAATTCGGCCGCATCGCGCGGGCCGAACGCATACGGCATCTGCTCCTCGGCCACGCCGTAGTGCAGCAACAAATACTCGTTGAGAATTTGTGGGTCTTCGTAAACCTGTCCCGACGTTCCGGCTCCATCCAGCCGCACCGCGCCACCATCGCCACCGCCGCGCGCCAACCGGAAACCGGCGTGCTGGAAAAAATGCGGGCGGAAGTGGAAGCGCGCCCAAACGCTCGCCTCAGCGCCGGTGGACACCCAGGAACCGCCCAGAATCATCTGGTGCTGGCCGTCGTAGCAAGGCGTGCTGAAATCGTCGTAATAAGGGTGGACCCTGGCACCGGGCAACGGGTTGAAATGGTCTTCCTGCCACTGCCAGACATTACCGAACACGTCGTGAAAGCCGGCTTCGGTCGGTTGACCCCCATCGACCGGGCTGGAGGAACCGTGGGCGAGGTTGAGATTCCAGCCGCATTCCCGCGCCAGCACGACGCCGTCGAACCGCATCACCGGATCGCCCGCGGCGCTTGCGGCAACCGGCGCACGTTGGGCGGCGCCGCGCAGCGCCTGATGCTCCGCCTCGCTGGTCAGCCGATAGGGGCCTCCTTCCCGCTCCGCGCGCCAGGCGCAATAGGCCTTGGCTTCGTGGTAATTGACCTCGACCGGCCAAGCCCAAGGCATTTCAACCACTTCAAACAAAGTGCGCAACTTGTAACGGTGCAGGCCGGCCGGGCCGTCCAGCACCCAAAAGGTCGGCCCTTTCAGATTGCGGAACGAACGCCACGCCCAGCCGGTTTCCGACCAGTAGCGCGGTTCGCGATAACCGCCGGCCGCCACGAACACGTGGAACTCACCGTTGCTGACCGGGTAGCGGCTGGCCTGAAACGCGGGTACGGCCGTTTCGCGCCGGCCGTATTCATTGTCCCAACCGTAGGACGGCCAGTCCAGCGGTTTGCCCGACCTCACCGCTTGTCCCGGCACATCGATCAGGTCATTGGCCGGATAATCGCGCCCGAGCTGTGGCGGGAAAGCCGCCGGCCGCGCCGCGCTCGGATGCGGTTTCGGCCATTCGGCGGGGCGCTGCACCAGAGCGAGCGGCAGTTCGTGGATCAGCACCGAGGAGGTTTCCAGATGAATCCGCTCGTGCTCGAAACCCATGAACAGCGCCCACAGTGGATGCTGCTGGGTGATGGGCGCATGACCGGCCGCCAGATCGGGGTGCGTTTCGATCACCTCTCGCACCGTGCGATACACCTGCCGGCGGTAGGCGTGGACTTCCTGGATGCTGGGCCAGAGCATTTCGTTCTTGGACATGTCATCCCAACGCATCTCGTCCACCCCGGTTTCGAACAGCTGCTCGAAATAGGGATACAGCGGCTGCTCGATCAGACCGGCCACCCGCAATTTATTGACGTACAGCGCCGGAGGATGGCCGTAATAAAAGATCATCGGGTGGCGCAAATGATGGTAAGGCGGCCGGAAAAAAGCTTCTTCGCTTCGCAGGCCGGAAAACAGGGTCTCGGTCAGAGTCCAGGTATTGTCGAAATAATCTAGCACTTGCTGGCGGGCGCAGGCCGCCAAATCCGGCAGCGGCAACGAGGTCAGCGTACCGTCCGCCTGCGCGCCGGGACACTCTTGCGGCGGCAGGCCCGTCCACCACCAGAGGGGGCGGGGACCGGTCAGTTCGGCGGTCAGTTCGTGGCGCAGGTTTCGCCGCCAAGGTTCGGCTACACCGTGTGGCGTTGCCGTCTCCGCGAGAGCTAAAGTCATGGTCGCACCTGTAAAGCCGCTGGGAAGGGAACGAGCTTACCGAGCCGGGTAGCCGCTATGGCGGTAAAGCCGAAGTTTAGAGAACCTTTCGGGAGTCAGGTTCCGCCGTGTTATCTCGAAACACCGCTCTCCACCCCGACATACCGGACTCGATCCCGCAACGGCAACAGCCGCCTCGATGGGGCGCTGCCCGCCTTTCAAAACAATCGGGCAACGCCTCCGACCAAACCAGAATTTACTTTTCGCAGTTATCCGATCCTGGCTCGATGGACTCAATCCACCTGGCCGATGCTGGCGCCATCGGTCACGTCGAGTCCGATGGCTTTAACCGGCAGGCCACTGTTCTGCAATTGTAGCGCGGCGTCGAACGCGCGGCCGTAGTCGCGTCCGGAAAGCAGCGTGTACACGCCGATTTCGGCCAATCAAAGCCGGCGCCGAAGCCGTTCAGTTATAGGCGCGGAACGCCCGGAATCTCGACCTCCACCGCGTGTTCCCGACCGTCGTCGCTCAAGCGGATAACGGGTTCGGGTTGTTTCACACCATCCACGCTGATTTGCATTTCAGCGTTTTCGGCGATCCGTTGAGCGACTGCAATATGGTAAACCGTCTCGCGATAGCGGTAATGGACTTTGAACCCTGGCCAATCGGCGGGCAGGCAGGGCGCGAGATGCA
>DPWB01000117.1:1059-4103 GCA_003527885.1 Candidatus Competibacteraceae bacterium | reverse complement strand
CGGGCAGGCAGGGCGCGAGATGCAGCACATCCCCGGCCAGCCGCAAGCCCAGCAGAGATTCCACGATCAGCCGGTACAGCCAGCCCGCCGATCCGGTATACCAGCTCCAGCCGCCCCGGCCGGTGTGTGGCGCCACGGCGTACACATCGGCCGCCACCACATAAGGCTCGACCTTGTAGGTTTTCACGGCTTCTGGCGTCAGGGCATGGTGGATCGGATTGATGATCCCTAACAGCTCCCAAGCCCGTCGGCGGTCGCCCAGCGCAGCGAAGGCCATCGTCGCCCACACCGCGCTGTGGGTGTACTGACCGCCGTTCTCCCGCACGCCCGGCACGTAACCCTTGATATAGCCAGGATTCAACTCCGAGGTGTCGAACGGCGGGTCGAGCAGTTGAATCAGCCCCTGGTCCCGGCGCACCAAACGCGCGTCCAGCGACTCCATCGCCAAGCGGGTTCGCACGCCATCGCCACCCCCCGAAAGCACCGCCCAACTTTGCGAGATCGAATCAATTTGGCATTCGACGTTGCTTGCCGAGCCTAGGGGCGTACCATCATCGAAGTAGGCGCGGCGGTACCACGCCCCGTCCCAGCCGTGCTCTCGGATATTTTGGCGCAGGCGATCCGCGTGCTCGCGGCACTGCTCGACGAAAGGCAGATCGCCTTGCCAGCGGGCGACTTCGCTGAAGCGCAGCAGCACGTCGTACAGGAAAAAGCCCAGCCAGATGCTTTCGCCCTTGCCGTGGATGCCGACCAGATTCATGCCGTCGTTCCAATCGCCCGCGCCCATCAGCGGCAACCCGCGCGGGCTGAGCGAGGTCAGACCGCGCAGGATGGCGCGTGTACAGTGCTGGTATAGGCTCGCCGTCTCCTGGGATTGCTGGGGCAGGTCGTAATAGGAATCCTCCCCGACAGGCACCGGACGGCCCTCCAGAAAGGCGACCTGCTCATCCAATACCCCGCTATCGCCGGTCGTCAAGACATAGCGGGCGGTCACCAGCGGCAACCAAAGATAATCGTCCGAGCAATTCGTGCGCACGCCGCGGTTCGACGGCGGATGCCACCAATGTTGCACGTCGCCTTCCACAAACTGATGCGCCGCGCACAGCAGCAACTGCTCGCGCAACAGCGCTGGCTGGGTATGAACCAGCGCCATCACGTCTTGCAGCTGATCGCGGAAACCGAATGCGCCGCCGGACTGGTAATAACCGCTACGCGCCCACACCCGGCAAGCGAGAACCTGATAAACCAGCCAACCGTTGGCCAGCATGTCGAGCGACAGATCGGGGGTTTCCACCCGCACCGCGCCGAGGGTATGGCGCCAGTAAGCCCACACCGCTTCGAGGGCGGCTCGCGCGGCGGTTACTCCCCGGTAGCGATGCACCAGCGTACTGGCGTCATCCGCGCCACGCCGGTCGGCCACGCCGAGCCTGAACACGATTTCGCGTTCTTGGCCGGGGGCGAGATCCACCGCCACCTGGATGGCGGCGCAGGGGTCGAGAGCGGACCCCACCTGACCGGACAGTCGCGCCCGACCCAGCGCGGCCGGCTGTTCGGGCCGACCGTTGCGACCGAAGAACTCCACGCGGTCGCCGCTGACGGTCCGCGCCGGGTCGTCCACATCGAAAAACGCGATCCGGTCAGCGAATTCGATGTTATAGGGATTGCGGGCGAACAGCGCGCCGCTGTCGGCATCGATTTCGGTGATGACGTAGGGGATCGACTTCGGCCGCAAATCGCCGAGCACCCATTCGAGATAGCCGGTCGCGGACAGCCGGCGCGGCTCGGCCGAGGCGTTGCGCACCTTCAGCACCCAGAATTTGACCGGCGCGTCGATGGCGACATAGATCCACAATTCCGAACTGATCGCCCCTTCGGTATGTTCGAAAACGCTGTAACCGAAGCCGTGCCGGCTGGTGTAAGGCCCCGCGCCGCGCCGCGGCAGCGGCGTGGGCGACCAGCAATGGCCGCTCTCCTCATCGCGCAGATAAAACGCTTCGCCGCTGGCGTCGGTCACCGGATCGTTGCGCCAGGGCGTTAGCCGAAACATGTGGGCGTTTTCGCTCCAGGTATAAGCCCCGCCGCTTTCCGAAACCACCGTGCCGAATTGCCGGTTCGCCAGCACGTTGGCCCACGGTGCGGGCGTGACGTTCTCCGGCGTGGTGGTGGTGACGTATTCCCGGCCGTCCGGGGTGAATCCGCCCAAGCCGTTGCGGAACGCCAGCTCGCGGCGCGGCGTCGCAACGGGCGTCTCGGCCTGGCGCGCGCGGGTCGGATGGAACACGGGGGGGCGCTTTTGCGGGAGCGCGCGCCGGTTGAGCTGCTCGGCCAGCGTGCCCCGGCTGTCGCTGAGGATGGCGCGGGCCACCGTCTGGAACAGGATGCGATCCTCGTGCGAGATTTGCTCGGCGGCGCGCACGAAGATGCCGCCGGGCCGGTCGATCATGTGCGCTTCATCGCCGGCGGTGATCAGGCCCACGATTTGCTCCTGAAGCGATTGCCGGTAGCCGACGCGGTCCTCGTTCCAGATCACCAAATCCACGGTCAGCCCTTTCAGGCGCCAGTAGGCGTGCGCCCGCACCAGCTGGCGCACCAGTTCGATGTGGGCCGCATCCCCGATCTGTAACAACACGATCGGCACGTCGCCGGAAATCGCGTAGGCCCACAGGCCGGACTGGCCGCGCCGGTTCTGGCCGATCACGCTCGCGTCGGCGCGCAGCGAGGCGTTGGCGTACAGCACCGAACTGGCCAAATGGGCGTACAGTCGGGCGTCGGCCTGGGTGGCGTCGAGTTGGCGCAGCACCACCTGCGCGTGCGTCCACGCCAGCTCGAACACCCGATCCGCCAGCGGCTGATCCTGGTATTTGCCGATCAGATTCCAGGCCCGCTCGCGGCTGTCGCACGCGCCGCAGACCAAATCCACCGTCGCGGTTTGATCGGGGTCGAGCGCGATCCGATAGCGGATGGCGGCGATGGGATCGAGCACCGGGCCGGCGCTGCCGGAAAGCGCATCCTGTTCGAGCAAGGCTTGCGGTTCGGCCACGGTG
>DPWB01000117.1:0-887 GCA_003527885.1 Candidatus Competibacteraceae bacterium | reverse complement strand
CGGCGGCTGCTCCTCGCGGGAACGCGGCCGCCGCGTGCAAAGAATCGCCGGCTGCGGGTGCAAGATTTCGGTCTGCGCGAACAGGTTGCTGAAGGCCGGATGCAGCGCGTCGGCGGCCGGCGCGGCCAACACCAGTTCGGCGTAACTGGTGATTTCGATGATCCGGCGGACGCGGGAACGGTTGCCGAGGCGGATCCGCCGCAGCTCGATATCGTCCTCCGGCGACACCGCGATTTCGGTGTAGGACTCGATGTCGTGGTCGCGGCGGCGGAACTCGGCGCGGCCCTCGGTAAAAATCGCTTCGTAGCTGTCGGGCCGCTTGAGCGTCGGCTGAAAAGCGGTCGACCAAAATTCGCCGCTGGCGACATCGCGCAGATAACAGAAGGTGCCCCAATGGTCGCGGGTGGCGTCTTCCCGCCAGCGGGTGACGGCCAGCTCTTGCCAGCGGCTGTAGCCGCCGCCGGCGTTGGTCACCATCACATGGTAACGGCCGTTGGATAGCAGCTGCACTTCGGGGAACGGCGTATCGGGCGTGGAAAACACCCGCACCGATTCTTCCGGGCCGCCATCGACGATCCGGCTGTCGGCCAGTTCGCCGGTGCTGGGCGCGTGGAAAGCGATGGTCTTGGGAATGCGCTCCTGCAACAGCAGCGCCGTCGCCTGAAATTGCGGCGTGGCGGCAAAACGCTTTTGCATCGGCCGATCCAGCAACAGATAGGCGAGCGCCAAAAAGCTCATGCCTTGATGGTGGGCCATGTACGACCGCACCACGGCGTGATGCTGGCCGCGCGGTAACCGCTGTCTCTTATACACATCTCCGAGCCCACGAGACCGTACTAGATCTCGTATGCCGTCTTCTGCTTGAAAAAAAACCTCGCAGCACAGGC
>DPWB01000118.1:3179-3356 GCA_003527885.1 Candidatus Competibacteraceae bacterium | reverse complement strand
TGGTGGCCGGGATGCTGTGGGGGGCGCGCAACGGCGTCCAATTCGCGCTGACCTTCACCGCCCTGAAAGCGCTGCCGGTGCTGATTATCGGCGGTTTTACCTCGGTGCCGGGGGCCATCGTCGGCGGGCTGATCATCGGCGCGTCGGAAAAATTGGCGGAAATTTATCTGCCGCCGC
>DPWB01000118.1:2285-2893 GCA_003527885.1 Candidatus Competibacteraceae bacterium | reverse complement strand
GAAATTTATCTGCCGCCGCTGATGCAATCCGCTTTCGGCGGCAACTTCGGCGGCATCGAAGGCTGGTTCCCCTACGTGTTGGCCCTGGGCTTTCTGCTGGTTCGGCCCGAAGGGCTGTTCGGCGAAAAGCACATCGACCGGGTGTGAGGAGAAGCCGTCATGCTCTACCGCGAAGCCGGTCAATTCAAAAGCAGCTACGCCGCCGACCAGCAACTGTTTCCGATCCGCCAGGATCGGATCGGCATCAGCCTGCTGCTGCTGGTCGCGTTTGTGGGGGTGCCGCTGGTGGCCGGCGAATACTGGTTCTCGGCCATCCTGATTCCCTTCCTGATTTTTTCGCTGGCCGCTCTGGGCCTGAACATCCTCACCGGTTACGCTGGGCAGTTGTCGCTGGGGTCGGCCGCGTTCATGGCGGTCGGGGCGTATGCCGCTTACAACTTCCAATTGCGGATCGACGGCATTCCGATTTTGTTCAGCTTCATCGGCGCGGGGCTGACGGCGGCGGGAGTGGGCATTCTGTTCGGCCTGCCGAGCTTGTGGATCAAGGGCTTTTATCTGGCGGTGGCGACGCTGGCGGCGCAGTTCTTCATCGTCTGGTGCCTGACCAA
>DPWB01000118.1:0-2120 GCA_003527885.1 Candidatus Competibacteraceae bacterium | reverse complement strand
TGGTGCCTGACCAAGTTTCCCTGGTTTTCCAACCATTCCTCCTCCGGGGTGATTTCCGCCCAGAAAGTCGTCATCCTCGGCCATGTCTTCGCCTCGCCGCGCGAGAAATATCTGCTGGTGCTCGCCATCGTCACGGTGCTGGCGCTGGCGGCCAAGAACTTGGTGCGCTCGTCCACCGGCCGCGCCTGGATGGCGGTGCGCGACATGGATGTGGCCGCCGAGGTCATCGGCATCCGCCTGCTGCCGACCAAGCTGCTGGCCTTCGCGGTCAGCTCGTTTTACTGCGGCGTGGCCGGGGCGCTGTATGCGTTCTGCTATCTCGGTTCGGTCGAGCCGGACGGCTTTTCGCTCGACATGTCGTTTCGCATCCTGTTCATGATCATCATCGGTGGGATGGGTTCGATTTTGGGCAGTTTCCTCGGCGCGGCCTTCATCCTGCTGCTGCCGATTTTTCTCGACATCGCCCTGCCGTGGCTGGCCGGATTGTTCGGCTTGCCGTTTTCTGGGGCCACCGTCTCGCACATCCAGATTCTGCTGTTCGGGACGCTCATCATGTTCTTCCTGATCGTCGAGCCGCACGGACTGGCGCGCTTGTGGCAAATCGGCAAGGAGAAGTTGCGGCTGTGGCCGTTCCCGCATTAGGAGCGGTTTTTTTATACATAAAACGACATTTGGAGAAGACGACATCATGTTCGCGTACCGTAAGCCCCTGCTGATGACCGCCGTTTCCCTGGCCCTGCTGTCGCAAGCGGCCTTGGCCGCCGAGGAGCAGTTTTTCCCCATCGTGTCGTACCGGGTCGGACCCTACGGCGCGAACGGCCAATCGTTCTACGGCGGTTTCGTCGATTATCTGAACTACGTCAACCTCAAGGACGGCGGCGTCAACGGCGTCAAACTGGCCTGGGAAGAATGCGAAACCGAATACAACAACGCCAAGGGCGTGGAGTGTTACGAGCGGTTGAAAGCCAAGGCCAAGGTTTCGACCGGCCCGCTGCACGTCATGTCCACCGGCATTTCCTACGCGCTGATCGACAAGGCGACCGAGGACAAGCTGCCGCTGACGATGATGGGTTACGGCCGCACCGACGCGGTGGACGGCTCGGTGTTCCCCTACGCCTTCCCGCTGGTGACGACCTACCAAATGCAGGCCTCCGCTATCCTCAAGTTCATCAAGGAAAAGGAAAAAGGTAGTTTGGAAGGCAAGAAAATCGTCTTCCTGTACCACGATTCCGCCTACGGCAAGGAACCCATCGTCGCCTTGCAGGAAGAGGCCAAGCTCAACAAGTTCAACCTGACGCTGATCCCGGTGGCGCATCCCGGCAACGAGCAAAGCGCGCAGTGGCTGCAAATCCGCCAGGAAAATCCCGATTACGTGATTTTCTGGGGCTGGGGGGTGATGAACCAGACCGCGCTCAAGGCCGCGCAAAAGGTCGGTTTCTCCCGCGACAAGATGATTGGCTCGTGGTGGGCCGGTTCCGAGGAAGACACCGTGCCGGCCGGCGACGCCGCCAAGGGCTATATGTCGGCAACCTGGAACGTCGCCGGAACCGACGTGCCGCTGATCGCCGACATCAAGAAAGTGGTGTACGGCGCGGGCAAGGGCAACATGCAAGATCAAGCCAAGATCGGCACCATCCTCTACAACCGGGGCGTGTCCGCCGCCGTGCTGTCGGTCGAGGCGCTGCGCGGGGCGCAGGAGAAATACGGCAAAGGCAAGCCGGTCAACGGCGAGCAGGTGCGCTGGGCGCTGGAAAACCTGAATATCACCGACGCCCGCCTGAAGGAAATCGGCGCGACCGACCTGCTGCCGCCGATCAAGACCTCCTGCACCAACCACGAAGGGTCGGGCATGGTGAAAATCCAGCAGTGGGACGGGGCGAAGTGGACGCCGGTGTCGGGCTGGATCGAGGGTAACAAGGACTTGATCCATCCCTTGTTCAAGGCGTCCGCCCAGCAATACGCCAAGGAAAAGAGCATCACCCCGCGCGATTGCTCGAAAGAGTCTTAACCGTCACAGCGGGGCGTCCACCACCGACGCCCCGCTTTCACCGAGTCCGCGCCCATGACCGCAGCGACTGCACCGACCGAGGCCGCGCCGACGGCTGAACGCTATCTGACCA
>DPWB01000025.1 GCA_003527885.1 Candidatus Competibacteraceae bacterium | reverse complement strand
AAATTGGTAGGCGCGATTGGACTCGAACCAACGACCCCCACCATGTCAAGGTGGTGCTCTAACCAACTGAGCTACGCGCCTGAGCGATTAGGAGCGGAAGGTTAACCAATACGGGGGGACGTTGGCAAGATTTTTCCACGAAACCGGCGACTACTCTTCGACCCAAACCGAGACCGAACCGCCCAGACATTGAAACTCCCCCCACCCGGCGTCATTGCTGTAAACCGGCTCTCGGATATGCCCGGTAAGATCGACGAACTTGGCATTGGCCTTGCGGACTTCCATCCATTTGCCGCCCCCTTGGCCATCGCTGAGCAGCACCGCCATCGCTTTGGAAGATTTTTCGCTGCCTAGCCGGGTCCAGCCGACCCGGTTCCAATGATCGAAATAATCGTACTGCGCGCCGTGCGCGTAATGGCGGCGTGCGTGGAGCAGCGTATCGAGCAACGCGCGGTGAGAAGGCATGACGATCTGGTAGCGCCTGCCATCCCGGCCTTGGTCCTCGTACTGCGCGCCGAAATAATCGGCACAAAACACGCACGGATAGCCTTCGCGCCGCAACAGGATCAAGGCGTAGGCCAACGGTTTGAACCAGGGTTCGACCACCGATTCCAGCGATTGCAGCGGTTGCGAGTCGTGGTTTTCCACGAAGGTGACGGCCTGATACGGCCGCTGCTGCATCAGCGTGCCTTCCAGGATGCGCCGCATGTCGTAATTGCCGCCCATCCGGCTGGCGATGTGGAAGTTGTAGTGTAAGGCCACATCGAACAGGGACATTTTCGGCCCCAGCCGATTCAGATACCAGTGCAGGTTGTTGACATCGGGCGACCAGTATTCGCCCACCGCGAACAGTTCGCGGCCGGCGTGCTCGGTCATCTCATCCAGCCAAGTCGGGAAGAACCACGCCGCGATGTGCTTGATCGCGTCCAGTCGAAACCCATCCACGCCGGTGGTGTCGAGATACCATTTTCCCCAGCGCAGCAAGGAATCCCGCGTCTCCTCGTTCTGAAAATCGACCGCACAACCCATCAGGTGCGCGAAATTGCCTTTCTCCAGGGCGACCTGATGGTCGAAGTGCTTGCCCTCGAACAAGTACACCTTATGCGTTTCGCGGGTCTTGGCGTCGTAATCGACGGCATCGAAATGCCACCAGTGCCATTCGAACGGCGAATACTGGCCCCGCCGTCCCGGAAAGCTGAAATGGGTGTAGGCCTCGATCTCTCGCGGCCCGCCTCTGGGGTGCAGGCGGTCGTCCTGGTAATAGGGCGTGGCCTGGGCGATTTCGGTGCTATCGCCGCCGATGCGATAGGTCAGCACGGTGTCGGCATAAACCTGAAGGCCGGCGGCATGGAGCGCGTCGATGGCGTGCAGATACTGCTGGCGCGTGCCGTACTTGGTGCGGACCGAGCCTTTCTGGTTGAATTCGCCGAGATCGTACAGATCGTAGGCCCCGTACCCGACATCCCGGCCGCCGTCCATCCCCTTGAAGGCCGGCGGCAGCCACAGGGCGGTGAAACCGGCCTGGGCTAGCCCCGTCGCGCGGCGGCTCACCTCATCCCAGAACGTGCCGTCACCTGGAGAATACCAGTGAAAGCACTGCATCATGGTCCCGTTCAATTCGTCGCTCATGGCCTCTCCCAGATCGCTCGGCTATAGAGGATGTATCGTAGAAAAAAACCATGACTGTCAAGTCGAATTTTTAACGGGGGACTCCGCCGCGACTCATGCCACCCGTAAACCCCATCCCGATGGCTTGACAATCAAGTACGACCGGTCGTATATTAATTTCATGGCGAGACCCCGACTCAGCGAAAAAACCCGGCTGCGCCTTCTGGACGAAGGCGTCTCGGCGTTTTTATACAACGGTTTTCACGGCACCGGCCTCAAGGAAGTGCTGGACCGGGTGAGCGTGCCGAAGGGGTCTTTTTACAACTACTTCGAGAGCAAGGAAGCCTTCGCCGCAGCGGCCATCCGCCATTATGCCGATTGTTTCGCGACAAGGATGGATCGGGAGATCCGCGAAGCACCGGACCCTTACACCGGCCTGCGCCGCTTTTTCGAAACGTTGATGGCGGATTTCGAGGCGGCGGGCTATGTGGGGGGCTGTTTGATCGCCAACCTCGGCGGCGAACTCGAAGGCAGCGACCTTTGTCGGGAAACTTTGGCCACAGCCTTTCGCGAATGGCGCGACCGCGTGGCCGAGGTTCTGCGGCAAAGCCAGCAGCTCGGTTTGACGCGCGGCGATGTGGATGCCGGCGACTTGGCCGATCTGCTGACCGAGGCGTGGGAGGGCGCGGTGATCCGCATGAAGATCGACCGCTCACTGGACCCTTTGCGCCGCGTGCTGGCGCGACTGCTCGACGATTATTTTCGGCCCGGATAGCACTTTTTTTGGGCCAAATTAATAGACGACCGGTCGTTTTATAACTTGATCATTCATCGCAACCTGCAGGAGAACGCTCTCATGTCGAAGCAAACCCGTAGCGTCATCGTCACCGGTTCCTCCAGCGGCATTGGCCTGGAAGTGGCGCGGCTCTTTTTGAACGAAGGGGCCAACGTCGTCGTTCACGGCCGCGATTCCAAGAAACTGGCCAAAGTGGCCACCGAACTTGGCGTCCCGGATCGCGTCGCAGCCGTGGCGGGCGACATCGGCCAGCGCGAAACCGGCGAAGCGCTGGCGCGCGTTGCGGTCGAACGCTTCGGTAAGATCGAGGTGCTGATCAACAACGCCGGCGCCTTCGCCCCCAAGCCTTTCGTCGAGGTGACCGAAGAGGAGCTGGATAGCTTTCTCGACGGCAACCTGCGCGGCACTTACCTGACCACGCAAGCGGTGGTGCGGCGGATGAAGCAACAAGGCCAGGGCGGCGCCATCGTCAATATCGGCACCGTGTTGATCGATCACGCCATCGGCGGCTTTCCGGCCTCGGCCCCGTTGGCCAGCAAGGGCGGCGTGCACGCGCTCACCCGCAGCTTGGCGGCCGAACTCGCGCCCGACCGCATCCGCGTCAACATGGTCGCGCCCGGCGTGGTGCGCACGCCCCTGCACGCCACGGTGGATGTCGATGCCTTCGGCGGCATCGCGCTGTTGAACCGGATCGGCGAAGGATCGGAGATTGCCGAGGCGGTACGTTATCTGGTCGGGGCCGAATTCGTGACCGGGCATATCCTGCCGGTCGATGGCGGCTTCGTCACCGGTCGCGCCTGAGCGGCGGCGGCGGCGCTCATGGGCGCGCTGAGCCTTACGTCCCGAAGCCATCCAGCGGGAGCGCCTCCGGCGAGCGAGGCGTATCTTGCGGTCGTCGAGTTGCTGGCCCGGTACTACGATGCCTTGTATTACGGTGACGTGGCGCGGCCGAATCGGGCCTTCCACCCGGCCGCGACCCATGAGATGGTCTCCGGCGGCGAACTGTTGCAGCTCGATCTGGCCGCTTACCTGCCGATGGTCGCTACCCGCGTTTCACCGGTCCAGCGCGGCGATGCCTACGGCTTCCAGCTTGAAGCCATCGAGTTCGCGGGACCGGAGACCGCCTTGGCGCGGTGGCGTTCGTCGCTGCCCGGCAAACGCTTCGTCGATTTTCTGGCGTTGCTCAAGCTCGATGGCGAATGGCGGATCGCCGCCAAGGTATTTCATTACGGTGTGCTCGATGAAGTCAGCACGCCCGTTGGAGGACACTGATATGCCTTACGTCAACATCAAGATCACCCGCGAAGGCAAGGTCACCGCCGCGCAAAAAGTGGCGCTGATCGAAGGCGCGACCGAGCTGCTGGCGCGGGTGCTCAACAAATCGCCGGCGACCACCGTGGTGGTCATCGATGAGGTGGCCATGGAGAATTGGGGCATCGGCGGACTGCCGGTCGAAGAGTACCGACGACGACGTGACGCGACGCCTTGAGGGGGTGGCCCAAACCAACCAAGCGCAATTTGTCCGACCTTGGTACTGCATGGGCCGCCCGGTTGCGTCGCGCCCCACTTTCAAGGCGCCGGCGCAACCAGCGGCGTTCAATTCAGGCCGACGGCATATTTGCGACGAGTTCGGCGGCCAACCGGCCGAGTTCGGCGGCATTTTCCAGCCCACCGAGAAAGCGTTGCGGGATGTGCGGCAGCCCGACCTGCGCGCCGACCAGCGCGCCGGTCAAAATGGCGCGGGCTTGATTTTGGCCGCCGCCGTTGACCGCGTGCAGCACGGCCGATTCGAAATCGTCGGAAAAGCGCGCCGCCAGATAGTAAGCGGCCGGTAGTTGGTGGTAGATCGCGCAAGGCATTCCATAAACCAGCGAGACTTTCCAAGCCGGCTCGATGCGGATGGTCGGATCGGCGGCGGCGACGGCCATGTAAGACGGCGTCAGCAAGGCATCCGGCGAGGCAAACAGCCCGACGCGCGGCGGCTCTGGGTCGCCGGGACGCGGCGGTTGCAAGCGGTCGCCGGTCACGGCATGGAACGGCAGCACGCCATCCTTGACCTGCTTCATGAGTTTTCCCGAGAGGCCGGCGTCGAGGGCGTGACCCTGCACCAACAGCCCCAACACCGCCCCGTAAGCGACCGTCATCGACACCACCGTTTCATCCGCTTGGGTCAGCAGGGTATTTTGGGTGATGGCGCCGGCCAAATGCTGGGGTTCCAGCGCATAGTACACGGCCAAGGCGAGCGTGCGCTCTATCGCTTCCGTGGTGTCGGCATGACCGCCGGTCTTCCCCCACGGCAGACGCTGCTCCACCCGCCGCCGCCACGCCTCGCGGATCGACTGGCTGGTGTATCCGCCCGGACCGCTCATCGGCGTCCCGTCGAGCAACGGAAACAGCTCTTCGTCGAGGCGATGGCAGAAATCGCTTTCGTCGTAGCCGCCGCACGCCACCAGCGAACGCAAGGTGAGTTCGAGGATAAAGCCCGCTTGCGAGCGTTGACCGGCCCGCAGCCCGGCGTGGTAGCGGCCGGGCTTGGGATCGGTGTAATCGCTGATCCACGGCCCGTAATCGCGGTGCAGTTCGTCCAGATCGTAATACCAGTGCGGGCCGAGCGCGAGCGCGTCACCGATGAATGCGCCCATGATGGCTCCTGCGGCGCGATCTTGGAGGGTCATGTCGGACATGCGGATTTTCCCGAAGAAGGTAATCTTGTCGAAAGATCAGTCTTGTAGGTCGTCTAGGAATTCAGACGCCGGAACGGTTCCTGTAACTAGGGTGTGTTCACACTAACGCAGG
>DPWB01000279.1 GCA_003527885.1 Candidatus Competibacteraceae bacterium | reverse complement strand
CACGACGATTTTCAAGGGTTTTGGCCGCCGGAAATGGGATTTTGCATGGAGATGATTCCCTTGCTGCGGCGTTTCGGCTATCGCTTTGTGCTGGTCGACAGCGAGCATGTGCGGTCGGTTGACGGCGCCATGCGCTGGGAAGAATTGTGCTATCGACCACACGTTGCCCGCTTCGGCGGCGAAGAGATCACCGTGATCGTGCGCGACCGCGAGCTATCGAAGGCTCAAGAGTCGGGCATGGAGCTGGCGTGGTTCGAGCGGGAAGTCCGGGCGCGGACCAAAAACTGCGATTTTCCGCCTTTGGTGACCACGTGCACTGATGGGGAAAACAGCGCTTGGTTTCGAACCCTCACTCCCGGCGGCGGTTTTTGGGAGGCTTTCTATAAACCGTTGCTGGAAAGAGCGCGGAGCGATCAACATGCCATCCAGCCGGTTTTCATCAAGGATTATCTGGACCGGTTTGGAGTCGGCGGCGAGGTGACGGTCGGGCCGGGCGCTTGGAACACCGGCTGGTGCGAGGGCGGCGATTTCGTGCAGTGGGCCGGCACGCCGGCGCAGCAGGATGCCTTGACCCGGGTCGATGAGGTCAGCCAAGCCATACAGGCGGCGCTGAACAACGCCGCTCATCTCGGCTCGCGCCACCCAGAACTGCCAAAGTTGCTGGAAGAAGCGCACTGGCGGGTTTTACGGGCGGAAACCAGCTGCAATTTCTTCTGGGGCGACGCCTGGGTCATGCGCTGTCACGCCGACCTCGATCAGGCGTGCGAATACCTGGAGCGAGCCAACTCCCACTACACCTGATCCAGAAGCGTTCGAGCGGCGAGACCGGTGTCTCGGAGGATCGGGTTCACCGTTTCAGAGCATTTCCTGGAGGGTCTCGCGCAGCTTGGGCATATCCAGCAGGCCGAGCCGGTAATGGGCGATCCGCCCTTGCGGCGAAATCAGCACCGTGGTCGGCGTGAGGCGCACGTTGTCGAATTCGCGGGCGATGCGCTCTTGTGAGTCCAAGACGATGGGGTAGGGGATTTGCCGCTGCTTGGCCATCGCCCGTACCTGTTCCGGGGGATCGTAAGCCATCGCCACGCCGATGATTTCCAGCCCTTTCGGGTTCATCTCCCGATAGAGGTCGATCAAATGGGGCATCTCCTCGACGCAGGACGGGCAGGTGGTCGCCCAGAAGGTGACCAGCACCGGTTTGCCGCGGAATTGCTCCAGCGTCAAGGTGCGGCCGTCGAGAGTTTGGCCGACCAGCGGGGGCGCTTCGCGCAAGCCCGCCGGCATGAACCACACCGCGGCGGAAATCAGAACGACGGCCAGCACGATACCGGCGATGACGGTTTCTTTGTTCGGTTTCACGGCGTGGGCCTCTTGCGGATCAGGGTTCGTGGCGTAGCGGCTGTCTGCCAGGATCAGACAGCCGCAACCGCTAAAAGTCGCTTTACAGGGATGATTATGCCAGATCAACCCGGTTTTCGCGGGGTGGCGAACACCGTATGATGCACGCTTTTCAGCGACCAAGCGCGGGTGGATTGCAGCCATGATCAAAGTGGGAATCGTCGGTGGGACGGGCTATACCGGCGTTGAATTGTTGCGGTTGTTGGCCGCGCATCCGAGAGTGGAACTGGCGGTCATCACCTCGCGCGGCGAGAAAGGCGCCAAGGTCAGCGACCTGTTTCCCAACCTGCGCGGTCAGGTGAATCTGGCCTTTGTCGAGCCGGACGACGCCGTGTTGCAAGGCTGCGATGTGGTGTTTTTCGCCACCCCCAACGGCACCGCCATGAACAGTGTGCCAGCGCTGCTGGAGAAGGGCGTGAAAATCATCGATCTGGCGGCCGATTTCCGGTTTGGCCAGGCGGCGGATTGGGAACGGTGGTACGGAATGCCGCACGCCTGCCCGGAATTGCTGGCCGAGGCGGTCTACGGTCTTCCCGAAATCAATCGCGAGGCCATCCGCAAGGCGCGGCTGGTGGCCAATCCCGGCTGCTATCCGACGGCGGTGCAACTCGGCTTTCTGCCGTTGCTGGAGGCGGGTGTCGTCGACCCCAAATCGTTGATCGCCGACGCTAAATCCGGGGTGAGCGGGGCGGGGCGCAAGGCCGAAGTGGGTATTTTGCTGGCCGAGGCCGGCGATAATTTCAAGGCGTACGGCGTTCCGGGCCACCGCCATTGGCCGGAGATCCGCCAAGGTTTGACGGCGGTCGCCGGCGAGCCGGTGGAACTGGTGTTCGTGCCGCATCTGACACCGATGATTCGCGGCATTCACGCCACGCTCTACGCCACGCTGACTGATCCCGAGGCGGATTTACAGGCGCTTTTTGAGGAGCGTTACGCCGCCGAGCCTTTCGTGGATGTGTTGCTGCCGAAATCGCATCCTGAAACCCGCAGCGTGCGCGGGGCGAACCAGTGCCGGCTGGCGGTGCATCGGCCCCAAAACGGCAAAACGGTGGTGGTGCTGTCGGTGATCGACAATCTGGTCAAGGGCGCGGCGGGTCAGGCCGTGCAAAACATGAATTTGATGTTTGACGTGCCGGAAACCACCGGCTTGGAAGGAATCGCCTTATTGCCTTGAGGCGGGCGTGTGGTCGGTCAAACTATTCTTGACCCACAAGGTCAAGAATCGGACAATTCACCGGTTCATTTCAAGAGGATAGAGCCATGAGCGCCATCGCCGAAACGTTTACCCCCGCTGAGAGCCCGCTGTTGTTCACCGACGCCGCCGCGTTTAAGGTCAAGGATTTGCTGGAAGAGGAGCAGAACCCCAACCTGATGTTGCGGGTGTTCATCTCCGGCGGCGGCTGTTCCGGGTTCCAGTACGGATTTACCTTCGATGAAACCTTGGGCGACGGCGACACCATCGTGGAGAATCACGGGGTCAAGCTGTTGATCGACCCCATGAGTTTTCAATACTTGGTCGGCGCCGAAATCGACTACACCGAAGGTCTCGAAGGCGCCCAATTCGTCATCCGCAACCCCAACGCCGTCACCACCTGCGGCTGCGGCTCGTCTTTCTCCGCCTGAGCATCGTTCTCGCCGGGCGGGGCGCGCGCCTCGCCCGGTTTTTTTTTCGGCGTCCAAAACTTGTAGACCTCCCGCACCGATACGGGCCAGCGCCGGGGGCTTGTTCGCACCCTGGCGAGCCTGCTTGAAAGCATGGCGAGTCGAGCGTGGTTTGCTAAAATTTCCCCCTTTTTTTGAGGACTACCCATGCACTCGCTTCAAGAATCGCTTGAACTGGTCAAACGTGGCGCGGTCGATCTGCTGCTGGAAGACGAATTGGTGGATCGCCTTAAATCGGGCCGGCCGCTGCGGGTCAAGACCGGCTTCGATCCGACCGCTCCCGACTTGCACCTCGGCCATACCGTCCTGATCAACAAGATGCGGCAGTTTCAGGAGCTCGGCCATCATGTCATGTTCCTGATCGGCGATTTCACCGGCATGATCGGCGATCCGACCGGGAAGAACGTCACCCGCAAGCCGCTGACTCATGAAGAGATTCTTGCCAACGCCAAGACCTATCAGGAGCAGGTCTTCAAGATTCTGGATCCCGAGAAGACTGAAATACTGTTCAATTCAAACTGGTTCAATCAAATGACCCCGGCCGATTTTATCCACTTGGCGGCCAAGCACACGGTCGCGCGGATGCTGGAGCGGGATGACTTCGGCAAGCGTTACGCCAGCGGTCAGCCTATCGCGATCCATGAGTTTTTGTATCCGCTGGTGCAAGGCTACGATTCGGTCGCCATGCGGGCGGATGTTGAACTGGGCGGCACCGATCAGAAATTCAATTTGTTGGTCGGCCGCGAATTGCAAAAACATTACGGTCAGCCACCGCAGATCGTCTTGACCGTGCCGATCCTGGAGGGTTTGGACGGCGTGCAGAAGATGTCCAAGTCCTTGGGCAACTATGTCGGTATCCGCGATGAACCCAACGAAATGTTCGGAAAATTGATGTCCGTTTCCGATGATCTGATGTGGCGTTACTTTGAGTTATTGAGCTTCCGGCCCAGTCGCCAGATCGCGGGCTGGCGGCGCCAGGTGACCGACGAGGGGCTGAACCCGCGGGATGTCAAGTTCAAGTTGGCCGAGGAGTTGGTGGCGCGGTTTCACGGCGTCGAGGCGGGCCAAAACGCGCTGGCCGCTTTTATCGAACGGTTTCAAAAAGGCGCCTTGCCCGAAGATTTGGCCGAATTACAGGTGCAATCCCGCGATGGTCGGCTGCCCATCGCCAATCTGCTCAAGGA
>DPWB01000325.1:408-9066 GCA_003527885.1 Candidatus Competibacteraceae bacterium | reverse complement strand
GCCCGCGACATGCTCGGCGGCAACGGCATCTCCGACGAGTACGGCGTCATCCGTCACCTGGTCAATTTGGAGGCGGTTAACACGTACGAAGGTACCCACGACATCCACGCCCTGATTTTGGGTCGCGCTCAAACCGGCATCGCCGCCTTTTGCAACTGAGGTTTCTGAGCGCCCATTTTCGTGCGGTTTCGACGGCGCGCCCCCTAACCCCGTATCTGAGGTGCGCGATATCGGGGGTTATCTATCCACGGACGAACGTTTTTTCGCGGGTGGAACGAAAGGTGGAAACGGGGTGGCGGTGCCGGGTTTGGCCGAAACCGGAGCGGGGGTGGCGCTTGGCTTCAGCACCAAATCGACCCGCAGAGTCACCTCATAGTCGCTATACGCGCCCGTCATTTTGCTGGTCGCTTTGCCCGATTTTGGGACGCCCATTTTTTCGGCGAGCGCGTCGGCGTGTCTGACGAAGTTCGGGTTGGCTTGCTCGCCCACCAGTTTGAAGGTGGACGCTCCAGCCCGCCGCGCCATTTCGGCGGCGCGGCGGATCATCGCCCGGTGGGCGGAGCGGGCCAATTGAATTTCGGCCGCGCCGCCTTCTCCGCGAAGGACGATCATGGAAACCCGATAGGTCACTCCCTCCCCTGTAGTTTCCACGCGCGCAAAGAGATTGCCGGGCTGCCCGACTCTGCCCAGGCGCACGGCGGGATAATCTCCTTGGATGACCCGTCTTAAAGGAGCCGGGATCGATGGGTCTGGAACCGGCTCGGGCGGTAAATAGCTTCGGGCCGTGGGGGTGGGCGGTGTTCGCCCTCCTCGCGAAGCGCCCGCGCCCCTCATGCTCGCCAGCCCCAAGACCGCAAAGATCACCGGCATGAACCAGGTTTCGAACATGTCCCGGCCTTTTAGAATCTCGATCACCCTTTCATCGACTTGCTGTAACGTGCAACGGTCTCCCATCGCTTCGCGGGCTTCGAGCCAATTGAGCACGTCGGTCACCGTGGAGAGCATGGCGTTGGTGGTATCCAGGCGGTCGGCCGCTTCTTGATAGACCGGACCCAGCGCGCTGCGTACGCCATGCTCGAAGCGGTTCATGTTGTCGGCGTAAAGCACCGGGTTTGCGCCGTGGATCTGGCGGCGTATCCTGTCCTCGTCGATCCCCGCCCGCGCCCGTTGCTCCATCCAAGCGTTTTGCCAGATTTGAAACAACTGATGGGCGCTCAAATAATTACTGGACGATGCAACCTCGATGAACTCCGCTTTCCTGGCTTGCCATTGAATGCCGATGTCACCGGGTGTGGTGGCGTGTACCGGCTCCTCGGCGAACGTGTAACCGTGTTTGTCCGCCATGCTCAAAGCGGCTCGAAGGATCGGCAGGCCAATGCTTTGCCGGCTGGCTTCGCGGTATACGGCCCGGGTCCATTCGACCGGGACGGCTCCGCTGAAGCACGGGACGTTGTTGAGAATCCACTGGAGCGTGAGCGCCGGGTTAATCCGAGCGCTCGCGGAAGGAACACTGAAAGGGCCAGCCATGGGATTTTCTCTAGAATGGGATCGGTGATCGCTAACGCGGACACGGGTTCAACAGCGAATGTCCAAATGGATAGACAGACCGGCAAGGCCAGACGGATCGCTGAAATCGCCTTCTTCCAGCGGTATTAAGCCTTGACCGTTTGGATGGAAGGGTGCTCTGTTGTTAAGTCTGGGCCGGCGAAGTTTCAGTGCGATTTCCAAATCGCCGAGCTTTGTTGCAATTGTTTCAGCGAGTTCTCATAAGGGCCAACGGAAACGCCCCGGCACGGCGCGCTGCCGGATCCGAGAAAGCCGCCGCGTGGACGGGCGTTAAACCGGAGGGCTTTCAGCGGGTGGGCTGGCCCGCTTTTCCAACGCTTCCCAAACGTGCTCGGCCAAGCCGACGCCGACCTCGTTGAAGGCCAGGAACGTCATATCCGCGCCCGCCGCCTTCAGGGCCTTCTCCTCTTCGGGGTAACTGCTGATCGCCCCGATCAAGCCCTTGAAACCGTGCCGCCGCAGTTGCTCGGTGGCGATGCGCTTCGCTTCCCGGTCCGGCATGGCCAGAATCACCGCCTTGAGCCCCTCCAGGTGCAAGCGATGCCAGAAGCCGGGGTCTTCGGCATCGGCATACACCACCCGCCGTCCCTCGTGGATGTGCCGTTCGACCTTGACCAAATCCGAATCGATGCCCGACACCAGCCGCACCTTCTGGCCGCCGGCAACGCTTTGGCGTTTTTTCAGGAAATCGTAAGCGGCGGTCCCCGCATGGCCCATCCCTAAAATCAGGATTTGGGTCTTGCCCAACGAGACCGGCTGTTCGTCGGGATGGCGTTCCGATCGCTCGAAGCGGACCAACCGCGCTTCCAAGCGCTCGTACAGATCGTGGGCGAAGCGGTTCAGCGGCGCGGCCACCACGAAAGACAGCGCTACGGTCAACGCCAGCAGCACCAGCCAATCGGCTCCCAACTGGCCGTTGCCGACCATGAACTTGACCACGATCAGGGCAAACTCACTATAACTGGCCAGCGCCAGCGCGGTCAGAAACGCGGTGCGGGCGCGCAACCGGAAGCCGATCAGAATGAAAAACAATAGCATGGCCTTGAGCGGTAACAGCAGGGTCAACAGCACCGCACCGCCCACGATAGCCGGGTTCGGCCAGCCGAGTAGGCCGATCTGCAGGAAAAACCCGACCAGCAACACCTCTTTGAGCGACCACAGCGACCGGGATAATTCCATCGCGCGGGGGTGGCCGGCCAGCAGCACGCCCAGTAGCAGCGCCCCCAGCTCCGAACTCAGCCCGATCCGCTCGAAACCCAGCCCGCCGACCACCAGCGCCAACGCCAATCCGTACAATACCTGCAATTCATCGTGGCCGCTCCAGTCCAGCACCTTCCTGACGACGGGTTGCAAGAGGGGCAACCCCAGCGCCAGCAAGGCCCACGGCGTCGGCGTCGCCGCGCCCGCCAGGGCCATCAACGCCAAGGCCACCAAATCCTGAATGATCAAGATGCCGATGGCCAGCCGGCCGTGAAAGGCCCGTAGCTCGGCCTTTTCCTCCAAGGCCTTGGCGGCCAGCACCGTGCTGGAAAAACCCAAGGTGGCCGCCAGCAACAGCGCCAGCCCCAACGGCAAAGCGGTTCCCGCCCACAGCCCCGCGCCCAGCAACGGGGTGATGGCGAGCAGATGCAACCCGCCGCCGCCCCAAACATCCGGGCGGATCAGGCTTTTCAAGCGCAGCTTGAGCCCGACGCTGAACAGCAGCAACAACACGCCGGCATGGGCGATATGATCGAGTAATTCACTGCTCCGCTGGCCCAGGGCGTTCAACACGAACCCGGCCACCAGATAGCCGACCAGCGCCGGCAACCCCAAATGCCGGACCAGCAGGCCCAACAGAAAAGCGAGCGCCAGCCAAAGCGCGTCCATTGCCGGTAAAACTTCGCGCTGGAGTTCTCAGGCCTGCTTGAATAGCCGCACTAAATACAACAGCACCACAGCGCCGACCGTGGCGGTAATGAGTTGGCCGATCATGCCTACGGCAGCGAGACCTAGCAGCCGAAATAGCAACCCACCGATAAAAGCGCCCACCACGCCGACCGCCAGATTGCCGACCAAGCCCAGGCTGCCGCCGCGCATGAAGGTCGACGCCAGCCAACCCGCCACCAGACCGATCAACAAAAACCCGATCAAACTCATTGTCGTTTACCTATAGTTGTTTTAGGGACAGGACCGATGATAATAACTCTCGATGACAAACAGCGGCGACGGCTTCGTTCGCGCTGCCGTTCAATCTTCCAGCAGCTTACCCGCCTGTCGGTAGTCCAGCGGTTCCCGTCCGGCGATCTTGCAAAACTTCTGCCCCGGCCGCACCAAACGCTCGCTCATGCGGGCAAATAGCAGGCCGTCAGTCCCGGCGCGGACCTCCGGGCGGGCCGCACCCAACGGTTCCCCCAACGGATCGACCACCTCCGCCACCACCTCGCCCGCCGTGATGCGCTCGCCCAACCCCGCGCGATAAACCAGCACGCCAGCGGCTGGAGCGGTCAGCACATCGACTCCCTCTAGCGGCGTCGGTTCGCAACAGGGTTCCGGCAACGGCCCCGGCTCGCCGGCAACGACGCCGCGCCGTCGCAGGAACCGCAGCAACGCCGCCGCGTCGGCGGCGGCATAGTCATCCCGCACGTCCGCCTGACCGCGCAATTCGACCGTGGTCGCGAAGCAGGCCAGCGGAACCGGTCCCTCCTCCGCCAGCGCCGCCCGCAGCTTCCACCACGGTCCGGCGCACGCTTCATCGAAGGGATTGCCGCCCGGGTCGTCTTCCAGCAGAATCGCCGCCGCGCCCAGTTCCGCACCCAGGATTCGCGCCTCATCCGAATGCTGGCGCGCGGCGTACAGGTGCAGCAGCGATTCGCTATCGCAGTGCAAATCGAACACGTAATCGGCGTCGATGGCCAAACTTAGCAACGCCAGCTTCAGCGCGGCCGATTCCCGGAGCGCCTTCTGTCCCGCCAGCACCGCCCGCAAGGTCTCCCGAATCCGGTTGACATTGGTCGCCGGATCGTCGCTCAGACCGCCGCGCAACCGCTCGACCGCGACCGCCGCCAAATCGGGAAAACCGCGGTTGAAGTTGCCGGTGCTCTCGAAATCGAAGCGCCCCAACAGCCGGCCGTTCAGATGCTGTCCCAGCCCGATGGGATTGGCGGCCGGAACCACCACCACCTCACCGATAAGCCGGCCTTCCGCCTGGGCCTGTTCCAACCCTTGCAACAGGTGGTGCGCCACCAGCAACCCCGGAATCTCGTCGGCGTGGAGGGCGGCCTGAAAATACGCCTTGGGCCGCGCGCCGGGTGCGCCGTAACGGTGGGCCAGCAAGACCCTTCGGGTGCCGGGCGCGGAGGATGGCAATTCAATTCGAGAGGTCAGCGTCGGCATGGGCGACATCGCCTATTGAGGAAGGTGGACTCGGCAAACGCATCAGGCGGGTACGGAAACGGTCGAAACGGTCTCTGCCGGTCGCACCCGATACCACGCCGCATACAGCGCGGGCAAAAACAGCAGCGTCAACAAGGTCGCGACGATCAACCCGCCCATGATCGCCACCGCCATCGGCCCGAAGAAGGAATTGCGCGACAGCGGCACCATCGCCAGCACCGCCGCCGCCGCCGTCAGCACGATCGGCCGGAAGCGGCGCACGGTGGATTCGATGACCGCCTCCCACTCGCTGCGGCCGGCGGCGATATCCTGTTGGATTTGGTCGACCAGGATCACCGAGTTGCGCATGATCATGCCAAACAGGGCGATGGTGCCGAGCATCGCCACGAAACCGAAGGGCTGGCCGAACAGCAGCAAGGATAGCGTCACGCCGATCAGGCCCAACGGCGCGGTCAGCAAGACCATGATCACCCGTGAAATATTTTGCAACTGGACCATCAGGATGGTCAGCACCACCAGCACGAACAAGGGGACGCCGGCCGCGACCGAACTTTGGCCTTTGGCGGATTCCTCCACCGTACCGCCGGTTTCCAGCCGAAAACCTGCCGGCAGCTTGGCGCGGATCGGCGCCAGCAGCGGCTCGATTTGCGCGGTCACCGTGGCCGGCTGAATGTTGCCGTAGACGTTGGCCCGCACCGTGATGGTCGGCAGGCGGTCGCGCCGCCAGACCACCCCCGGCTCGAAGCCGTAGCGAACCCGTCCGACCTGCGCCAGCGGCACGCTTTTGCCGCTCGCCGTCGGGATCGTCAGCTCGCCGAGCAACGCCAGTTGCGTCCGCGCCGGCAAGTCCGCCCGCAATACCACTTCGATGGTTTTATCGCGCTCGCGGTAGGCGGTGACCGCAAGGCCGTTCAACGCCATATTGAGAGCCTGGGCCACGTCCTGACTGTTCAAACCCAGCAAGCGGGCTTTGTTCTGGTCGATCTCGACGCCGACGATCTTGGACTGCTCGTCCCAGTCGAATTGCACGTTGCTCAGCTGCGGGTTGCTCCGCATGACCCCGGCCACTTCGTCGGCCACCGCCCGCAACGCTGGCAAATCCGGCCCCGACACCCGAAACTGTACGGGGAAACCGACCGGCGGGCCGTTCTCGACGCGGGTGATGTTGGCGCGCAAGCCGGGGAAATCCGCCTCGAACAGTCGGATGAGCCGGGTCCGCAACGCCTCGCGCGCCTCGACGCTATCGGCCAGGATCACGAACTGGGCCTGGTTGGCGGCCGGCAGTTGCTGGTCCAAGCCCAGGTAATAGCGCGGCGCGCCCCAGCCGACATAGGCCACGAAATTGGCGATGCCCGCTTCATTTTGCAGGACGCCTTCCAGTTTCTGGACTTCGGCCTCCACGGCCTTGAGCGAGGAGCCTTCCGGCAAGCGCAAATCCACCATCAACTCCAGCCGGGTCGACGCCGGGAAAAACTGCTGCTGGACCTTGCCGAAACCCGCGATGGCAATAGCAAACCCGGCGACAGTGATGGCGATGACCCACCAGCGGTGTCGCACGCACATTTCCACGATGCGGCGGAAGCGGCGATAGAACGGAGTGTGGTAGACCTCGTACTCGCTGTGAACGCCCGACACCGCGGCTTCGGCCGGCCGGTGGCGCGCGCGGCGCATCCACCGGGTGGCCCATCTCAGCTTGTGCGGCGCGCGGGGGTCGGGCAGGATTTGGTAGCCGAGCCAGGGAATCACCACCACCGCCGCCAGCCAAGACAGCAGCAACGCGATGGCGTTGACCTGAAAAATCGACACCGTGTATTCGCCGGTCGCGGAGCGCGCGGTGGCGATGGGCAGAAAACCGGCCACCGTGACTAGCGTCCCCGACAGCATCGGCCCGGCGGTGCTGGTGTAGGCGAAGGCGGCGGCTCTGGCGCGTTCCCAACCTTCTTCCATCTTCACCCACATCATTTCCACGGCGATGATGGCGTCGTCCACCAACAGGCCCAGCGCCAGGATCAACGAGCCGAGCGAAATCTTGTGCAAGCCGATATTGAACCACCACATCAGCAGAAACGTCGCCGCCAGCACCAGCGGGATCGACAGTGCCACCACCATGCCGGTGCGCAGCCCCAAACTGAAGAAGGTAACAGCGAGCACGATCAGCACCGCCTCGGTCAAGGCCTTGACGAAGTTGCCGATGGAGCGTTGCACCACCTCCGGTTGGCTGGACACTTCGCGCAGATCCACCCCCAGCGGCAGCTGTGCTTGCAGCCGCCCGATCTCGGCTTGCAGGTTCTGGCCGAGCTGGATGATATCCCCGCCCAAGGTCATCACCACCCCGATGGCGATGGCGCGCTGGCCGCCGTAGCGCACCCGCGGCGCGGGCGGCTCGACATAGCCGCGACGGACCTCCGCGATGTCGCCGATCCGAAACTCCCGCCCGCCGGCGCGGATCGCGGTTTCGCGCACATCCGCCACGGTGTCGAACGCCCCGCTGGGCCGCAGATAAATCCGGTCGCTGGCCGTCTCGAAAAAACCCGCGCCGGCCACCGCGTTCTGACGCGCCAAGGCCTGGAGCACCGTATTGAAATCCAGACCGAGGGTGGCGAGTTTGGCGTTGGCGATTTCGATATAGATTTTTTCGTCCTGTTCGCCGAACAGATCGACCTTGGCGACCTGCTTGACCCGCAACAACGGGTCCCTGATCCGGTCGGCGTAGTCTTTCAGTTCGGCGTAGCTCAGTTCGTCCGATACCAGCGCGTAGATATTGCCGTACACGTCGCCGAATTCGTCGTTGAAGAAGGGACCCAACACAGTCGCCGGAAACGTGTGGCGAATGTCGCCGATTTTCTTGCGGACCTGATAGAACACGTTGGGAATCGCCGAGGCCGGGGCGGAGTCCTTGGCGACGAACAGCACCACCGATTCACCGGGTCGGGAATAGCTGACCAGTCGGTCGACTTCAGGCGCTTCCTGCAACTTCTTCTCGATCCGGTCGGTGATTTGCTGCTCTACTTCCAGCGCCGTCGCGCCCGGCCACAACGCGCGCACGACCATCACCTTGAACGTGAACGGTGGGTCGTCGGCCTGACCGAGCCGCTGGTAGCCGTACACGCCCATCAGCGCGACCGCAGCGATGAAAAATCCGACCAACGCGCGGTGCCGGATCGCCCAGGCGGACAGGTTAAACCCGGTCACAGCGGTTTTTCCGCCGCTGGATTTTCCTGCACGATAGGCCGCACCGGCTGCTCGGCGACCAGTTTGTGCGCGCCGACCGTCACCACCAGTTCACCGGCCTGCACCCCCTTGGCCAGCACCGCGCCGTCCTCGCGATACTGGCGGATTTCGACCGGACGGCGCCGGGCCTTGTCGTCGGTGACCACCCAGACCGCCGGGCCGGCGCCCTGATCCACCACCGCCGTCAACGGCACCACCAGCGTTTCATCGGCCGCCGCCGGTTGCACGCTCACCCGCGCGGTCATCCCCAAGCCCACCGCCGGATCGCTGGCGCGCAGGCGGATACGGGCGGTGTAGGTACGGGTCGCGGCGTCGGCGGCGGGCGCGAGCTCTCGCAGTTCGGCGGGCAGGCGCAACTCCGGTCGCGCCCACAGGGTGACCCACATGGTCTTGGCAGAGCGTAGCCCGCCGACCTGCCCCTCGGGAACGTTGATGGCGATTTCTTTTTCTTCGGGCCGCGCCACCCGTAACACCTGTCTCTTATAC
>DPWB01000325.1:0-211 GCA_003527885.1 Candidatus Competibacteraceae bacterium | reverse complement strand
CCACTTGACCGACTTCGGCCAGCACCACCGTCACCACCCCGGCATGATCGGCGCTCAGGGTGCTGTAATTTTCCTGACGGTCGATGACCGCCAGTTGCGCTCGGGCCTGATCCCGCTTGGCTTTGGCGGCCTTGTAGGCGGTGACCTTGGCATCGTAAAGCGATTGGGCGATCAGTTTTTTCGCCAGCAGCGCGGCGTAACGTTCCTGTTC
>DPWB01000079.1:3524-4111 GCA_003527885.1 Candidatus Competibacteraceae bacterium | reverse complement strand
TGAAGATACCCCCAAAACCCCCCCCGTTTGTGCGGCGCTGCTCGGGAAAACTCCCGTTTGAGTCGCGTGGCCGACGATAGAGGGGACGTTTCAGATATTATTGCGTGATCCCACGACGCTTGAATCGGTTTCAGAGGTGCTTTAAGCCTTTGGCGTCATGTGGGGTTGCTGGGGGAAGCGTGGCCAAACGCCACCCCAGCGGTAAAGCATCAATTTTTTGCAACATCCCTTGAAGCAAGCATTGAGCGCACCGGGCGGTACGCGTTGGTTATGGTACGTCATGAGACATCCTAAAGCAAAAAACAGGATGGGCTGACGGACCCTGACGCGCGCTGCCTGCGTGTTCAAGATGCTGCGATTCGCCTGTGTGGCGGAAAGGCAACACATGAACCAAGCGGCAAAAGCAGTATCAGCAGCATTCCCGGCGCCCATTCCCGGCGCACTGCACGGGCCGGACGGAATCATCATCCCGGCATCGGCATACATCCGCGTTGCGGTCCTGATCGGATCTCCGGCAACCCCGAACCGGGCCAAAACTGCCGGAATCCTCCCCTGCTCGCGCAGCTCGTTGTGGCGATGGGTAAAAG
>DPWB01000079.1:0-3274 GCA_003527885.1 Candidatus Competibacteraceae bacterium | reverse complement strand
CGACGACACCCACAAAAGCAAATGCCCCGGCGGTAACCAGGGCACTCGGTGCGACGACACCGGGCAATTCTACCGCAAAACCTGACCCGTTGAAGGGCTGGCTCGACCTGGCCGGCAACGCCAAGCCTTCGCGCAATCGACCGCAGAAACGCGGCTGGCAACGGGGGGCGCGGCGATGAGTGAGCCTATCCACGAATTCCGCGAAGCCATGCACCGGGCCGGGCTGCTTCCCCCCGATGCGATCGAGGCCGATGGCGCACTGCACCGTTTCCACGTTGAGGGCGACCGCGGCGGAAGCCGCAACGGCTGGTATTGCCTGCACCTAGATGGCCGGGCCGCTGGTGTCTTTGGAAGCTGGAAGGCCGGATTCAGTTCAACCTGGGCAGCTGACGGCAAGCGGCAGAACGACGTTGAACGCGAAGCCTTCGCCGAACTGATACGGGCGGGGCGCACGAAAGCGAACGCCGAACGGCGCACCGAACACGAGGCAGGGGCGCGGATTGCATCGGCCCTATGGGCGAGGGCTGGCGCGGCTGATCCTGCACACCCATACCTGCTCGCCAAGGGCGTGCAAGCGCACGACCTACGGCAAGACGGCGCGGCGCTGGTGGTTCCCCTGCTCGACATTCACGGGCTGCTGTGGAACGTGCAGCGCATCATGCCCAATGGTGGCAAGCGGTTCAGGCCGGGCCGGGCGGGTGGGCTGTATTCGCCGATCGGCGACCTGATGAATCCGGCGCTTCTGCTGATCTGCGAAGGCTGGGCGACCGGCGCAACGCTGCACGAAGAATCCGGGCATCCGGTCCTATGCGCCATGAACGCCGGCAACCTGCTGCCTGTGGCAAAGGCGGCGCGCGCTGCCTGGGCCGGCGCTGATCTGGTGATCTGTGCGGACAACGACCGGAAGAGCGAAGGCAACCCCGGACTGAAGGCGGCGACCGAAACGGCGAAGGCGGTAGGGGCGCGGCTGGCGGTGCCGGAGTTTCCCGAAGGCATGAGCGGTTCAGACTTCAACGACCTGGCGAACCTGCGGAGGGCGGCGCGATGAATGATGAACTTCTCGACGCTTGTATTATTTCGGAGGTTACAGAGGTTACAGGGGGCACACCCAGTAACGGCGGGGCTTCTGGCGTAACCCCTGGCGTAACCGACGGGGTTACAGAGGTTACAAATGTGGCAGATCTGATCGCCAGTGCAGCGGAACCGGGCGCAAGCGAGGCGCAGCAAGATCGGGTTTCGCCTGTTCCCGAGAAGGATCGCCCTTGTTTTCGTGTCTACGACGGATGGACCGAAACCGACACCGGGCGCAAGCTGCGGCCTGGCGTCTGGCTTCACGCCATGAGCGCACCCAAGAAAAATGAACTGTCCGTTCCCGTGGATACTTGGGTGTGCGGGCCGCTGTACGTCGAAGCGCAGACCTTCGACGGCACCGGAAACAACTTCGGGCGGCTGCTGCGCTTCAAGAACACGGCGGGCCGCTGGCGGGAATGGGCCATGCCGATGGAACTGTTACGCGGCGACGGAACCGACCTGCGCGGCGAACTATTGGCCATGGGACTGGCCATTGACCCGAACGGACGTTTTCACCTTGCGCGCTACCTGCAAGACCGAGAGCCGAAAAAGCGGGTTCGTTGCGCGCTGCAAGTAGGCTGGTGCGGCGCCGTTTTCGTTCTGCCGGATGATGTGATCGGGCCAGACAAGGCGGGCGTGATCTTCCAATCTGGCGAGCGCGGGCACGAGGAACACGGGCAGGGGGGAACGCTCGACGGCTGGCGCGCAGAAGTCGGGGCGCGCGCTGTCGGCAATCCGCTGATGGTCCTGGGCTTGTCGGCTGCATTCGCTGGGCCGATGCTGGCGCGATGCAATGCCGAGGGCGGCGGGCTGCACCTCGTTGGCGATTCGAGCACCGGAAAGACGACTGTTCTTGAAGCGGCGGCTTCCGTTTGGGGCGGGGCGAACTATCGGCGCAGTTGGCGAGCGACCGCCAACGGCATGGAAGGCGCGGCGGCGCTGTTCAATGATTGCCTGCTCGCCCTGGACGAAATCAGCGAATGCGACCCGCGCGAAGTCGGCAACATCGTTTATTCGCTGGGCAACGGGCGGGGCAAGCAACGGGCGGGGCGAACCGGTGCGGCGCGGGCGGTCACACGCTGGCAAGCTTTCATCATCTCTACCGGCGAGCGCACCATCGCCACGACGATGGCCGAAGGCGGGCACCGATCAAAGGCCGGGCAATCGGTTCGCCTGCTCGATATTCCGGCGGCGCGGCGGCATGGCTGCTTCGACGTGCTGCACGGTCACGCCAGCGGGGCGGCGCTGTCCGATGCGATCAAGCGCGCGGCGGTCACACACTACGGGCGCGTGAGCCGGGCATTCCTGGAACGGCTGACGCACGATCCACGCGATTTTGCGGAACTGCTCGAACGCCTGAAGGGCTTGCCAGACTTCAACCGCCAAGACTTCGAAGGGCAGGACAAGCGCGCGGCGGGCCGGTTCGCGCTGCTCGCGCTGGCCGGCGAAGTGGCGACCGAATACGGGCTTACGGGCTGGCCGGAAGGCGAGGCGATAAAGGCGGCGGCGTCCGGGTTCAACGCCTGGCGATCCCTGCGCGGGCGAGGCAACGACGAGCGGCGGCAGATCCTTGAACGGATTTCCGATTTCATCGAGCGTCACGGCGATGGGCGATTCTCGGACGCAGACGATACCCGCGAAAGCCAAACGCGCGAGCGGGCCGGCTGGTGGCGCAACGGCCAGGACGGGCGGCTTTATTTCTTCACCTCGGAAGGCATGCGCGAAGCCTTGAAGGGTTTCGACTTCAAGCGGGCGCTCGATGAGCTGGAATCTTGCGGCGCACTCCCCAAGCCGGGCGGGGAAGGCAAGCACGCGAAGTCGATGCGGATCGGAGGGCGGGTAATGAAGCTCTACCCGATCGACCCCGACAAGCTGACAGGCGGCGAAAATGGGGCTTGATGCTCTGCTGGCCAGGTTGCAACGAGAAGCTGTAACCCCTGTAACCCCTTCGATTTCGCAAGGGGTTACAGCGAAAGCCTTGCCATTGCTGGCTGTGCCCCTTGTAACCCCTGTAACCCCAAAAAACAGTAATGGGAGAGGGAAAGCCGCTTACTGGCGCTGGCGGATCCACTTCGCCGACCGCAACCCCTTGGAAGTCGCATTCTCGCCAGAGGCAACGCATGCGGAAGTCCTCGACTTCTACCCGAGCGCGCTGGCGGCTGAACCCGTGACGGAGCTTCGGCAAGGATCCAGCGTCCTGGCC
>DPWB01000228.1 GCA_003527885.1 Candidatus Competibacteraceae bacterium | reverse complement strand
TCAGGCCGGCGTTGCTCAGGGTGGCGGCGGCGGCGCTTTGCGTTTGGCCGACCACATCGGGAACAGTAACCGGCGCGGGTCCCGACGAGATGACCAGATCGACCGCCGAGCCGGGCGCGACGGACGTGCCGGCCGCCGGGTTCTGGCCGATGACGGTGCCGGCGGGGACGGTGGAGCTGGCCTGCCGGGTGACATGGCCGACGGTCAGGCCGGCGTTGCTCAGGGTGGTGGCGGCGGCGCTTTGAGCCTGCCCGACCACATTCGGAACGGTGATTGGAGCCGGGCCTACGGACCTTACCAGATCGACCGTCGTACCGGGTGCGACGGGTGTGCCGGCCGCCGGGTTCTGGCTGATGACGGTGCCGGCGGGGACGGTGCTGCTGGCTTGGTCGGCGATGCGCCCGACCGTCAAACCAGCAGTGCTGATCGTGGCGGCGGCGGCGCTCGAATTCAGGCCCACGACATCGGGAACAGGAATCGTGGTGGAGCCTGGGTCGGGCGGAATTGATCGGGCCGGCGCGGCGGTGGCGCGTAGCGCGGTCGCCGCCGGGAACAGACAACCCGCGCTGTCGCCCGGCGCCGTACAGGGCGCTTGGATCGCGTCCTGAACAAGCTGCAAGGACTGTTGGAATTTCAGGTCGAGCGCGGCGTCGGCGGGCGTTGCCTGGGCGCTAGGGTTGTTGGCGAGCGCCAAAAAGTCGGTGACCAGAGGGGATTGGCAACCGGTTGCAGCCACCACGTTGCCTGCTCCGACGGTGGCCGCTGCCGTGCGGATCGCGCATAACAACTCTCCCGCCGCGATACCGCCCGAGCCGAACAGCCTGACCAGCAGCGCGTTCAAGGAAAAGCGCACGGAATCGATCAGGGAGGCGTCGGTTTCGGCGGTTTTGGCGTCAGCCTCTGTCGAGCTTGAAGACGATTGGGCTGATGCGGTGGGCGCACCTGCCGTCGCCCGTTTCAATTGGTTGACCAGTTGTTGCAAGTTTTGCAAAAGGTTGCCGTTGATCGGCGTGGCGACCGGCTCGCTCCGGGCTTGACCGTTGCTGTCGAAAAACTGCACGACGACCGAGTTGGCGGTGTACTGGTCCAAGCGGGCCTCCACGCCGGAGGAATCCTGGTAAACGCGGGGTAAGCCGTCCGCGCCCAACTTCAGGTCCGCCCAGGTTTGCGCGTTGGTATCCGCCCAGGTGACGCCGCTGACCTCGGTGGGCTGACCTTGGGCGTTTTTGCTGGTATGCACGCCGAAGGTGTTCGATAAGTTGGAGCCGACCCCCAAGACAGCGAATTTGTTCAGGATATCGGTGACGGCGGCAACTGCGGCGATTTTTGGAGGGGTGGTGGTGGAGTTGGCGATCACGAAATTTTGATCCGCTTCGGACCACTCGACGGTCGTGGCCGGCTCGGTTCCCCCAGCAGCTTGAACCGCCGCCGAGCCCGTACCCGGAAAGCCCAACAGGCGGACCTTGTTCAACAAACCGGTCAGGAAGTCGCCGCCCAGCGTGGTGACAGCGAAATTGACGTTGGCGAACTCGACGCCATCGGCGAACGCCCGAATGTTGTGGACCCCCTGCCCGGTGCTATTCCAGTTATGGGTCAAGCCAAAACCGGTGTCGGCGCGACCGCACACCCCGGCCGTGTCGGGCCGGTCGGTGCCGTGAGCCGTCGGCTGGAGCGGCCCACCGTCGATACTCACCTCCACCCGGCCCGCCGCGCAGACCCAACCCCGGATCAAGCCGATGCCGCTTTCGGAGGAGCCTTGGGAGGGCGATTCCAGCAGCGCGCGCGCTGATGAGGGTGGATCGCGCACCGGCGGGACCGTCATCGGGCTAGTGAAAACGAAATTTTGGTGGGGTTCCGACCAAGCGATTTTTGCCGGGTTTCCCGCGGCGGGAAAATCCGGCACCGTGTAGCTGCCTTGTAAGCCGGTTCGGAATTCCCCGCCCAGCGTGGCGACCGTGAAATTGACGTTGGCGAATTCCACGCCATTGACGAGCGCCCGCAGGTTGTGGATGCCTTCCCCGATGCGGTTCCAGTTGTAGATCAACCCGAACCCGGTATCGGTGCGGCCACAGACGGTCGCCGTGTCGGGTCGGCTGGTGCCGGAGGCGGTGGCCTGGAGCGGCCCGCCATCGACGCTGACCTCCACCTTGCCGGCCTCGCACGACCAGCCGCGGATCAAGCCCACTCCGCTGCGGAAAAAAGCTTGCGGGGAGGGCGATTCCAGGTAAGCCAGCGGCGCCGAGCGCACGGCGGGGCTGAACAGCGTCAGGGTGAGGACCCAGAAAACCGCGAGGATAAGCAACGCTGGAAGATTAAAAGTCTGCCTTGTTTTCATGATGACCACCCACTCCAAGCCCATGCTGCCATTGATATCAAAAAACGCGCTTGCAACTGTTCGGCCAAATCCTGACTGCCGGGAAAACCGATACTTTGCGGTCAGTTATCGGTCTTTCGGGCGTATGAGCGCCGCCGGCCCGTTCCAAAATGAACTGCGGCCTTCCAAAATGGCCGGGGTTCGACCAGCTTGGCCTTGGTGACGGCCGGCCACTGGCCGGGCGGCCCACGGAAAGCGATGTCGCCTAAATCTCCATCATGCCGACGGGTTCCGCGGTCTTCACGATGCCCCGTTGTTCCCGGATGACCTCGGCCAGCACCGCCATGCCGCGCGCCAGTTGCTCGGGGGTGGCGTGGCTGAAATTGAGCCGCATGTAAGCGCCGTGGCGCGGGTCGGGGTTGGCGAAAAACGCCTCGCCCGGCATGAACGCGACCTTGCGTTCCAGCGCCCGGACCAGCAGGGCGCGGGTATCGCCGCCACCCTGCAAGCGCACCCAGAAAAACAGGCCGCCGCTGGGTTGGGTCCAGTCGGCCAGATCGCCCAGGTGGTGGGCCAGCGCCGCCTGCATGGCGTCGCGTCGCTCCCGATAAAAGCCCCGCAGCCGCTCCAGGTGCGCCGGGTAGTCGCGGGAATGCAGGAAGCGGGCGCACCACCACTGGCCGATGCGGTTGGTGTGCAGGTCGGTGGATTGCTTGAGCCGCACCAGATAGGGGTGCACGTTCTCGGAGGCGGCGATATAACCGACCCGCAAGCCGGGAATGCCGGTCTTGGAAAAGGTCCCCATGTACATCCAGGTATCGTTCTCGGCCAGCCGGGCGCAAAGCGGGGTACGGTCGACCGGCTCGTAGACCAGCTCCCGGTACGGTTCGTCTTCCAGCAAGGGCGTACCGCTTTCGCGCACAACCTCGGCGACCGCCGCGCGGGTCGCTTCGTCGTAACAGACGCCGGCCGGATTCTGGAAAGTCGGGATGAGATACACCAGCGCCGGTCGCTGGCGCCGGATGACGTGGCGCAACTGGTCGGGATCGATGCCGTCAGCCGCCAGCGGCAGTTCTTCGAAACGGGCGCCGAACAGCCGAAACGATTGCAGCGCCGCCAGATAGCTCGGCGCTTCCACCGCCACCGGCGTGCCGGGGTCGATGTAGAGCTTGGATGCCAGATCAATGCCTTGCTGCGAACCGCTGGTGACCAGCACCTGTTCCGCTTTACAGCGCAGGCCAAGGCCGACCAATTGCGCAGCGATGGCGGCGCGCAATTCCGGCTCGCCATCGGTCGTGCCGTACTGGCTCAGATCGGGCGGCAACTCGCTTAAATCCAGTAAGGGCATAGCCTCCCGCGCGGGCAGACCACCGGCGAAGGAGATGATGTCCGGCTTTTGGGTGAGAGCGAGCAATTCCCGAATCAGAGAACTGGTCAGTCGGTCGATGCGTTCGGAGAACATGTGCTGTATCTCGCAGGGTTCAGTGCTTGAATTGTTCCGTAAAGCTCGGCCACTCTTCCTGGCGCGGCATCTGTAAATGCCAGCCGCGTTCCTGGAGATTTTTCAGGACTTCCGCCGTATCCTCTTGTGCGAGTTTACGTTCCGGCGATAGCTCCAAATCCATGACATGAGCCGCTTCCCCGATCAGTGTCTGTAAGCTTTCGGGAACGCAGGTGAAATCATCCTTGGTGGCGAGATAAAGATAGGTATCCTGTTTTTTTAGACTTTTATAGATGGCGCACTGCACAGATGCTCTCCAGGCGAAGGTTCGAGGCGGACAGGGTATAATGCCACATTGACCGAAAACCAGCAGGGTAGGGCGCGATGACCAATATCAACGAGCTGTTGCAAGGCTTTCACCGCTTCCGGCTCAAAAATTTTGAGCCGAACCGCGAGCTATTCAACCAACTGGCGATGAAAGGCCAAACCCCGCGTACCTTGTTGATCGGTTGCAGCGATTCGCGCGTCGATCCGGCGATCCTGACCGATTCCGCGCCGGGGGCGCTGTTTGTGATTCGCAACGTCGCCAATCTGATCCCACCCTGCGAAACGGGGGGCCGTTATCATGGTACCAGCGCGGCGGTGGAGTATGCCGTTTGTAATCTGGAAGTCGATAACATCATCGTGCTCGGTCATTCGCGCTGCGGCGGCAT
>DPWB01000205.1:11348-12274 GCA_003527885.1 Candidatus Competibacteraceae bacterium | reverse complement strand
AATATTGGGATAGGCTCTTACTCCATCACCCTATTAATTTTCGGCAAGCGCAACCGCAACGCTTGGGAAGGCCCGCAAGATTTTCCCATCCATTGTTATCAGCTTCGTGCCGAGTTTCATCGCCAACGCAACGAACTCGCAATCGTAGGCGGAGCACTCGCTGTCGCGCACCAATTCCAGGACGCTGAGGGAATCCACCTCGTATTCAGCTCCGGCGAGTAAGTTTTCCGCCTCTGTCTGGATACGGTGCGCCTGCTCGAACGTCAGACTTTCGCGCCTCAAATACCCGGCCAAGATATTCCGAAACTCGCTGCGCCACAGAACCGGCGCGGCCCAATCAGCATCGCTTTCCAGCAAAGCTTCGGCGGCTGCGGTGTGCTCGCCCGGCAGATACAAATAGGCCAGCACGTTCGAATCCACGACGATCACGGCCGACCTTGCCTCTTCAGAGCGTCGATATCACGAGAGCAAAATTTCACCGAACCCAATTCGGCACGGAGTTGGCGCGCGCGCGCGCGTCTTTCATCGGGAGCGGCCTTGACGGGCATGAGCACCGCTTCAAGACATACGATTGCTTCGCTGTTAAGGCTACGGCGGTGCAGTTCCGCCGAAGCTTTCAGCCGTTCGTACACGTTATCCGGGATATTCTTCAATGTTAGCGTTGTCGGCATGGCGGCATCACACCAGAAAGGAACCAAAACGGTTTAATTTTATAATTTTCTCAAGGTGCTTGCCAGCTTGCCCTCGACCCCGATTTGGCGCTATACAGTCACCGGCTCCGACAATTTGGAGTCCGTCAATACCGTTCAGGTGTCCCACCGGGGAGAATCGGGAACGCGGTGCAATTCCGCGACGCGCCCAGCGCTGTGAGGGGGACCGTTCCGACAATATGCCACTGACCGCGGTCGGGAAGGCGTCGGGGCGGG
>DPWB01000205.1:0-10991 GCA_003527885.1 Candidatus Competibacteraceae bacterium | reverse complement strand
CGCCATCCGCGCCGCCGTCTATCACACCATCTTTTCCCGCCGCGACGTGCGCGGCCAGTTTTTACCCGACCCGATCCCGGACGCCGTGCTGTCGCGCCTGCTCACCGCCGCCCACTTCGCGCCCTCGGTCGGCTTCATGCAGCCGTGGAGCTTCCTGCTGGTGCGCGATCCGGCGATCAAGCGCCGGGTCCACGACGCCTTTCTGCACGCCAACGCCGAAGCGGCTTTGCTCTTTGAGGAAGACCGGCGGGATCAATACCGGCAACTGCGTTTGCAAGGCATCCTCGAAGCGCCGCTCAACCTGTGCGTGACCTGCGACCGGGACCGCGCTGGTCCCGTGGTGTTGGGCCGCACCCACAACAAGGCGATGGATGTGTACAGCACGGTGTGCGCGGTGCAAAACCTGTGGCTGGCGGCCCGCGCCGAAGGCGTCGGCGTCGGTTGGGTCAGCATCTTCCGCGCCTCCGCGCTGCGCGACATCCTGCAACTGCCGCCCCGCATCGTCCCGGTGGCTTATCTGTGCCTCGGGTACGTCAGCTATTTCAACGACCGCCCGGACCTGGAGGCGGCCGGCTGGCGCGGGCGGTTGCCGCTGGAGCAATTGGTCTATCTGGATCGCTGGGGCGAAACCGGCGATGAAGCCACCGCCGGCTTGCGCGAAAATTTACGCCGGGATCAGCGGGAGGCGATATTGCTCAAAGCCGCTTCGGCGGCCGCGGAATGACGAATCGATGGCCTCATTGAGCGCCCAATCTTGGAAATGTTGGTGGACGTTTATTTCTTGACCTGTTGCTGGAACATTGCTTGATCGTTTTCAACCCGCCCCGCTGCGGTAGGCCCTGACGAACTCCGCCAGCTCCTTCTGGTCCAGCTTGCTGATGGAGCAGTAATTGATGCCGGCCTCGGCCCACAGCGCGATGCTGAGCCCTTCGTCCAAAAGCTGTTGGGGCACCGTCTCCGGCGTCGTCTCCGCCGGCCAGATGAACAGGTTGATCGCAGTCGGCCCGCGTCGGTAAACCACGGCCGCCAGCTTCCGATCGTATAAATAGTCGAGGCGGCCGCCCACCAAGCTGAAACCTTGCGCGGACACGTCCTTGACGGGCGGGGCAAAATCGAGCTTGTCCCGAAACCAGTCCCGGACGGTCGCCGGCTCGGAGGATGCGATATCCGTCAGGTGACCTTCAAGCAACGAACGCGAATGGCCGGCGATCGCCTCATCGGCGAATCGCTCCTCCTGGCCGGGCACCAACAGAAAATACGTCAGGCTGCACGCCAGGACGGCGACACCGGCGAGCGCGGCGCCGAACTCGAACCACCGCCCAGGGAATCGCGGTCGCTCCGGCGCGGGGCGTTCGGCCGGCAAAGCGGCAAGAATGCGGATCGGGAATCTTCCGGGCATCGGAAACTGCCCCGCCGCGTGCTTTCTGACGGCCGCGCGCAGCGTGCTTTGCCGGTCGCGGACGCGCCGGCACGCCTCGCACACCGCCAAATGCTCGCCCAGTCGAGCCGCTTCGGCGGTGTCCAGTTCGCCGTCCAGATCGCCGTGCAGCAGAATCCGGAAGTCGTCGCAATGCATCAAGATTCCTCGCCCCGATTCGCCAGGTGTTTCCACAGCAGCGTGCGCCCGCGCGCCAGACGCGACATCACCGTACCCGGCGGTATGGCCACGATATCCGCAATCTCGCGGTAGGAATAGCCCTCCAATTCTCGCAGGACGATCACTTCCCTGAATTCCGGGGGCAATCGCTCCAAGGCCTGACACACCTGTTGGCGGCTCTCGTCCCGCAACAGCCAGGATACGGGGTCTTCGTTGGGCTGATTTGCCGCAATATCTTCATCGTCCAGGCCGTGCAGGGTTTCGTCGAACTCTTCGGTCGGCGGCCCCCGCCGCCGGCGTTGCAACCAGCGATAACAGGCGTGGCGCACGATGGTCAGCAGCCACGCCTTACCGTTCTCACCCTGAAAGCCGGCAATGGCTTCGAAAGCCGACAGACTCGCATCCTGGACTAGATCTCGGGCATCGCCATCGTCGCGGACCAGCCAGCGCGCCAGCCGGTACGCCGCGTTCAGGTGCGGCAACACGACCTTTTTAAAGCGCTCGGTTCGCGAGGATTCAGCCAATTTCAATGACCCACCAGTGATAAGAACATTACCAGCGATTTTATTCCCGTCCCAGCGCGACGGCGCTTGTCCACTTCAATTCACCGCACGGGAATAAATTCGCACCGTCGGGTGTTAACGCCTGTGAGAGCCGAGCGAAAGCTCGGGCTCCGGCGAAGTCCTCCGGCCACTCCCAACGGACCCGCACGAGAATTCAGCCGCTTTGTTACCAAGAAGCCACTGGCGACTCTACCTGCGGCGGTGGCGCCCTTTCAACCGACCGATGGAGAATTACCGTGTCCGCCAGAACGTTCACTGCCTCGATACTGGTCTTGATTTCAGTCATGGCGCTACCCGCGCACGCGAGCAACAGCGCTTACGAGCAAAAGAATTTAGTGTCCGATCAGCCTGGTAGCTCGGCCAACACCGATCCCAAGCTGGTCAACGCTTGGGGAATCGCGTTCAACCCCAACGCGCTGGCGTGGGTCGCCAACGCGGGAACCGGGACTTCCACGCTCTACGACGGTGCTGGAAAGCCCTCGACCCTCATCGTCGCGGTCCCGGATGGCAATCCGACCGGCATCGTCTTCAACGGCTCCAATGACTTTATCGCCGGCGGCAACCCCAGCCGGTTTATCTTTGCGACCGAAAGCGGCACCCTGGCGGCCTGGGCGCCCGCGCCTTCCTCTCCGCCGCCCACGGTCGCCGTCACCGTCCGCGACAATGCGTCCAGCGGTGCGATTTACAAAGGTCTCGCCCTGGCCGCGAACGGTGCGGGCCATTTCCTCTACGCCACGGATTTTCACAATAATAAAATCGATGTGTTCGACAAGGATTTCAAGCCTGTCGCGCTCGCCGGTTCTTTCAGTGACCCCACCATCCCCCCCGGCTTCGCTCCTTTCGGCATCCAAAATCTCAACGGCGATCTTTACGTCACCTACGCCCAGCAGGACCCAAACAGAGAAGACGACGTGGCGGGCCGTGGCCTCGGTTTCGTCAACGTTTTCGATGCCAGCGGCCATCTTGTCCGTCGCTTCGCATCGCGCGGCAACCTCAACGCGCCCTGGGGTCTAGCCATCGCCCCCGCCAGCTTCGGCCAGTTCGGCAATCGCTTGCTGGTCGGCAATTTCGGGGACGGCGCCATCAATGCCTACGATCTCGCTAGCGGTAAGTTTCGGGGCCAACTTCAGCGGGCCAACCGTCAACCCGTGCGAATCGATGGGCTCTGGGGCTTGAGTTTTGGCAACGGCGTTTCAGAGCAACCGACCAACACCCTGTTTTTTACCGCCGGTCCCGACAACGAGAACCACGGCCTTTACGGTCGGATCGACGTGATCGCCGGCAATAACGGAAATGATGACTCTCCGACGGGTGGCGGCAACGGCAACGATGATTCCGGCAACCATGCCGGTGGCGGTGGCGGTGGCGCTGATGATTCCGGTAACGGCGCCGGAAACGACGATCCGGGAAACCATCGCTAGTCACTTTCTTGCCGGCCTCAATTAGTCCGTGGTTTCAAGGAAATCAATACGATGAGACTTTCACAGCACCGCCCTTGGTCTAGTGTTTCAACGATGAGCCCGCCGATCGGCGCCAGCCTTCGCGTGGCGATCGGCCTGCTGGTGGCCGGCTGTACGTCGAACCCCTTCGTCCCGCCGGACACACCGGCGGCGCTTCGTGTTCCCCAAGGCCAATCCGTCTTCCTGGAAGCGCTGGCGACCGGCGTGCAAATCTATGAGTGCGCGGCCAAATCGGACGAACCGTCCGGTTTTGCCTGGACCTTTAAAGCGCCGGAGGCCACGCTGACGGATCGCGCGGGTCGCTCCATCGGCAAACACTATGCCGGGCCGACGTGGGAATCCGCCGACGGCAGCACCGTGGTGGCTGAGGTCTCGTCGCGCGATCCAGGCCCGGACCCGTCCGCTATCCCCTGGCTGCTCTTGAAGGCCAAATCGACCTCGGGCGCGGGCGAGCTCAGCGGCACCCAAAGCATTCAGCGGGTCAGCACCGCGGGCGGCGTCGCTCCCGCCCGACCTTGTTCTTCAAGCAATGCGAAGCAGCGCGTGCGGGTGCCCTACACGGCCACCTACTACTTTTATCGCGCGGTTTCTCGGGGCGCGTCATGAAGGCTCGCACGCTCTGCTGGGCGGGCTCGGGACATAACCCCCAACCCGATCCTGCGCTTTTTGACCGCCGCACCGGGCCATCGACCCGCGAGAGCAACCATCGGGCGGGCTACCTCTCCTGGAGCGTTGAACGCCTTTGCTCCCTCACCTCGCCGGCGCCGGCAAGCATCGGTCACCACCCCAGTCGGGAGGGCCGGTCATGGTCATGCTGAAGGAGGAATCCAGAAAACAGTTCCCCACTTTCGACGAGTATCTCGGCAAGAATTTCCTGCACGTCCGGTCCAAACCGCGCGTCATGGAGGCATTCTGGAAATGGAGCGCGTGGGCGGAGCCCGACTACTGGCGCCGGAACTATTACTACATCTTCTCTTACGGTTCGGAACCGAAAATCGAGGTCGGGGTGGGCTCGTATATCGATTCCCTCTGCGTGTTAAACGACAAGAAGACCAAGGTATTGGGGGTGAAATACGCCGTGACTCCCAACGGGGGGAAAGTCATCGTCTTGCACGGGAACTTGGTGAGGGAAACCGAGGAAGCGCTGCTGCGCGTCCGCGCCAGCAAGAAAAATCCCGACGACGACCGCATCCTGACGTTGATGGAGGCGACGATCATGCACGAGATGGTGCACTGGAGCTACATGGTCGCGGGCGTCGACGAGAAGAAAAAGTACGGAGGCGACGAGGAATACGGGACCGCGCGCTTCGAACAGGAAGCCTACGGTAGCCCGGTCGCGATGCCGGACGAGTTTCGCGAGCGCCTGTGCAAGGTGCGACCGGCGGCGCCTTTTCTGGGGGTCGCGACGAATCTGGCGTGCACGATCCTCGAAGTGAAACCCGAGTCGCCGGCGGCCAAAGCCGGATTGATCAAAGGCGACCGGATCAGCAAGTTCGACGGCAAGAATCTCGGTAAGGAACTCAACCGGGATAACGGTGGGAACACCGCCCAGGCCGAATTCGGCGCCCTGCTCGATCAAAAGCAACCCGGCGATTCTGTTTCCCTCGAAATTCACCGGATGGAACCGCCGGGTACGGATAAAATTTTTACCGTTAACGTGACTCTGGGTTCCATCAACTAGCGGCGTCAAGGGTGCGCGACCACCGAACGGACATGGAGATCGTGGCCGCGCCCGACCAGATCGGCTGAAGCGGCTTATAGAAACCGAACAACCCGAACCTTGCCGGCGCTGGAAAGTGTTTTCTCGGATCCGGTGGCGTGCCGCGCCAGAGCGTTTCAGCCGGCTTTCATCACGAACCGCTGAAACAATTGAAATGAAACTCAAGGGTTTAGAAATCACGCCGAAACTTCACGAACGCAGACTTAAAAGTAGCGAACGTTTCCGTCCGAACGGCCAACGGTTAAGCGCTGGAAGAAGGCGATTTCAGCGATCCGTCTGGCCCCGTCGGTTCGCCGCTAGCCATTCGAGCATTCGGTGTTGACCCTGGCCGCTTTGAGCGGCTCACGGGGTAATCGGCGCCTTTGGGGGGCGCTGACCCCATACACCTTCGGTTTGGCCGGAGGTCATTTAACCTTGCAAGCGTCACCTAAAGGACAGACCCATGAACGAGGCTCTTCGAATCAAATATCTGCGCATGACGCTAGTAGCGGTCGGCGTTATTTTCATCGCGATTTACTTGCTCATGATCGTGTGGCCGTCCGGCTGGACGTGGCATACCGGTCATTCTGACTATCCGCTGATGATTGTCGGTATTTACGCTACGTTAGGCATTTTCTTGATCGTGGCGGCACGTAATCCGATGGCTCATCTTAGCCTGATCTGGTTCACCGTCTGGTCAAGTGTGGTGCACGGCGCGATCATGACCGTTCAGTCATTCTCGAACTCGATGAATCACGGCCACCTTTTAGGAGATGTGCCCGCGCTGTTTATTGTGGCGGCCTTACTCGGGGCATTGACTCCAAGGAACAAGTCACCAGCGGCATCCGAGCCTTCGTTTTGATCGCTTCTAACCGATTTTGGACGATGGCGGAGCGGCTCAAGCGGCGTATGCGCGCTGCGGGGCGCGGCGGCCAGCGCGGCCGCCGTCGTTCGAAGCGGAAGGGTTCAGGCCGACGTCGCTTTGAACTCGCGGGCGTACTTGTCCAAACCGCCCAGCGTGCCGCAAACGAACAGTACGTCATCCGCGCGCACCCGGAATTCATCGTCGAATTTGACAAAGACCTCCCGGTCCCGCTCCACTGCGATCACGGCCGCGCCGGTGCGCTCGCGCACCTGAGCCCGCCACGGATGCAGGCCCACCAATGCGCCCGCGCCCACCCGGACGAACTTGAGCCGTTGCTCGACCGCCACCGCGTGTTCGCCGAGCAGGTGGTAAGCCAGGATTTCTCCGGCGACCTGACCGACCGACAGCGCAAAATCCGCGCCCGCCTGATACAGTCGGGGAACGTTCGGCGCCCGGTTGACGCGCACGATCAGCGGCACCTCCGGCGCGTAGTCACGGACCACCGCCGTGGCGAACACCCCTTCGCTGTCGTTGCTCAGGGCCAGCACCACCGCGCTCGCCGTGCGCACGTTGGCCCGTTCCAGCGTGGTGTGTTCGAGCACGTTGCCGACCACGTCGACGCCGGGCGCGAGCTGTTCGTCGATGACGGTAGTGGTCTCGCGGGCGTCGCGCAGCATTTCCACCACCTTGCCGCCGACCGTGCCGTAACCGGCCACCACGATCGGGCCGGTGCGGCGGATGGGCGCGGCCAGCCGCTCGACCTGAACCAGATGGGCCTGGGTGCCGACCGCCACCAGGATCGCGCCGGGTTCGATGCGCGTGTGCGGCCCCTTGACCGTGGTGAAACGACCGCCATGCCATTGCCCGATCACGGTCACGCCGTGGCGTTCGCGCAGGTGTAAATCGCCGAGCAACTGCCCGGCCAGCGGGCTGTCCGGCCGCACGCGGAACTCCGCCAAATCGACCTGTGCGCCCAGCAGGTGCAAGCCTTCGGCCGGCGGGTTGATGCGGGTGCTGGCGCGAGCCGCCAGCGCCGCGCCGAGCACGTGGGTCGGGGTGAACACCGCCGACGCCCCTACTTTCAGCATCGGCGGCCGATAGAGCGGATTGTCGGCCAGCGCGTAGACCGGTCCCTCGAAGCCCCGCTCGCGCACGACCAGAATGCAAGTTGCATTGGCGTGATCGTCGGCGTTGGTCACCACCGCCTGTGCGTGTTCCACCCCCGCCAGCGCCTCCGGGTCCTCATCCAGACTGCCGTATACGACCGGGTAATCACGCTCGCGCAGATTGCGGGCCAACACCATGTCCTCCTCGAAAATCACGAAGGCGGAACCGACCCGCTGGCATTCCTCCAGCAGGGAATCAATCGCCGGGCCGTAGCGGTAAAACAGCGTCCGCCCGGCCATCGGAGGCAGCACGCGCGGCAAGCGTGCCTCGAACCGCTCCTCAAAGTAGGGCAGCACATAAATCGGGAAGATCATGAACACCAGAAACATCCCGATGAACTGCGTCAGCATGACGAACAGCGTCATCAGCGGATGGGTCCAGCGGGCATCGGCGCCATAGCCGGTGGTGGTCAGGGTCTCGGAGGCCCACTCAAGGCTGGCCCAGAACCCCCGGGGGCTCTCCTCCAAATAGATCGTGCCGAGCATGTACAGACTGCCCAAGACCAGCACCGCCGCTGGCAACAACGCGAGCAGTGCGAGCAGGCGGCGGGTCGAGCGCTGGAATCGGTAAAGCACCTCATATCCTCCGAAGCATCGGCCGCCGGCAACCGCGCGTTCCCTGCGGCCTCTCTCAAAATCATCACGGGTTTTGTGCAGCGCACAAAATTCTGCTACAATCCGATTTAGTCAACAATAGCTATAACAGCCATGTACATCGTAGATGATCCTACCTTGGCGTTGCTCGTCCGATTTGCGGGAGATGATCGCTCCCTGAATTTGTCGGATGCCGAATTTTTGTTCAAGCAACTAGAAGCCATCGAAGAGTACGTCGGCCACTACTCCGCCGACGAGCGGCAGGCGCGCGCCATGGAGTGGGTCGAAAGGCACGCTCGCGAATACCGCCAGTGCTGGCAGAAACGCGCGGCGTTCGTGGCCCTGTCCCGTTCGCGCTGCACCGATTGTCCGCTGGTGGACGACAGCTCGACCGAGCCATGCGCCGTGCACCGGCACTGGCTGGATCTGTTGCGCCGCTACGCCACCGACGAGCTGTCGGATCACGACTACATCCATGATGCGCTGAGCCTGTTGGACACCCATCGGGATCGGCTGAAAGTGGGGCGCTCGCGCCGGTGCTCGCCGGACAGCCGCGCCGAACTGACGGCCGGCTAAGGAACGCCAACAGCCCCCCGTTGCGCGGCCGGGCTGTCCGGCCGCGGCGCGCCTTCCCTCCCGCTCCGCCGCGAGCGCCCGGCGGTTGCCGGCAAGGGCGACGGTGCGAGTTTTTTTCGCCCAGAACTCGCCACCTCCTGACCGCCGCGCCGACGCTTACCCTCCCTTATTGGCCCGATCTCAACCGGGACTGTAAGCCTTCGGGCGGTTTCAGGGTAAGATGCGCGCCATGCCTGTCAGGCAAGTTGGCCACCGCCCAGCCCTCGGCGCGACCGACGCCAACGTGGTCATGCCCAGCGCGATCCGCCACGCCGTGGAGTTTCCCCAATGCCAGACGACGATCACTCGCAAGGCCCTAGCGGGCCTTCCAGCCCGGTTTACTACGTGGGCATCGGGGCTTCGGCCGGTGGCTTGGAGGCGCTGGAGTCGTTTTTTTCACACATGGCCGCCGACAGCGGCATGGCCTTCATCGTCATCCAGCATCTCTCGCCCGACTACAAGAGCATGATGGTCGAGTTGCTCTCCAAACGCACCGCGATGCCGGTGCGGCGGGCCGAGGAGGGGATGCGGGTCGAGGCCGATTCGGTCTACCTCATCCCGCCCAAGAAAATTCTGTCGATCGTGCGCGGCAAGTTGCTGCTCAGCGAATCGGACCACAATCGCGGGCTCAACTTGCCCATCGACGTGTTCCTGCGCTCGTTGGCCCAAGATCAGGCCGAGAAAACCGTCGCCATCATCTTGTCCGGCACCGGCAGCGACGGCGTGCGCGGCATCCGGGCCGTCAAGGAAGCGGGCGGGGTCGTGCTGGTGCAGGACGAGGAGTCGGCCCGCTTCGATGGGATGCCGCGCGCCGCCGTTTCGACCGGGTTGGCCGATTTCGTCCTGCCGCCCGACGCCATGCCCGAGCGGCTGCTGTCCTTCATCCAACATCCCTGTGCCCCCAAGCCCGATCGGCCGCCGGCCCTGCTGCTGTCCGACGAGGATGGGCTGGCGCGCATCTTCGCGCTGTTGCGCGAGCGCACGCGGGTGGATTTCACGCACTACAAGCCCAGCACCATGATCCGGCGCATCGAGCGGCGCATGACGATGAACCAAATCCACGATCTTCGCGACTACGTGAGGTTCATGGAGGGTTGCGCCGGTGAAGTGATGGTGCTCTATCGGGAGCTGCTGATTGGCGTCACCAGCTTTTTCCGCGACCGCGAAGTCTTCGACGAGCTGGAGAACAAGCACCTGCCGCAGCTGTTCGAGCGCGTCGAAACGGGGGAAGTCCGGTTTTGGGTGGCCGGCTGTTCCACCGGCGAGGAGGCCTATACCTTGGCCATGCTGGGGCGCGAGGTGCTAGAGCGTCTGGGCAAGCCGACCGACATCAAAATTTTCGCCACCGATCTGGACCACGATGCCATCCTGCGCGCCAGCGGCGGCGTCTATCCCGAAAGCATCGTCGCCGACCTGCCGCCGGGCTATCTGAGCAAATATTTTCACCGCCGGCAAGACCATCACTATCAGGTGGATCGGTCCTTGCGCGAAATGGTGGTTTTCGCCCAGCACAATCTGATCAAGGACCCGCCTTTCACCAAGATCGAACTGGTCAGTTGTCGCAATTTGCTGATTTACCTACAGCCGATCTTGCAGCGTAAAGCCATGGAGCTGATGAATTTCTCGCTCAACCCGCAGGGGCTGTTGCTGCTGGGCAGCAGCGAAACGCCGGGCGATTTGAGCGACGCCTTCGAGACGCTGCACCAGAAATTCAAAATTTACGCCTCCAAAGGCAAGCGTAATCCGACCGGGAACAGCCTGGAATTTGCCGTGCTCTCCGAATCGCGACCGAAGTACGGCCGCCCACGCTTTTCGGGCGGTGCCCCGTCGCGCGACCCGCAGGAAGAACGCCTGCTGGACCGCCTCCTGCAAGCCTTGGCCGACGACTATGTGCCGTTGGCCGTGGTGGTGAACGAACAGCGGGAGGCGCTGTATATCCTGGGCGACCCGGAGGGTTACTTCCAACTCCAGCCCGGCAAGATGCTCAACGATGTGGCCAAGATCGCGGTGCGGGAGTTGGCGACGCCGCTGGCCACCGGCTTGCAACGGGTTTTCAGTACCGGCGACGAACTGAAATACAGCGGCATTCGAGTGAAGCGGCGCGACGGATTGCGGACCGTGCAAATCCGCATCCGGCTGTTGCCGGGCAAGCGGGGCCAGGAAGCGCTGGCGGTGGTGCTCGTCGAGCCGGCCGCCGCGCAACCGTCCGAGCCGGCCTCGGTCGGGGCGCCGGTTTACGACCTGGACCGCGAAGCCGAGCAGCGCATCCGCGACCTGGAGCAAGAGCTCCAGTTTTCGCGGGAAAACCTGCAAGCCACCATCGAGGAACTGGAAACGGCCAACGAAGAGCTGCAAGCCACCAACGAAGAGCTTTTGGCCAGCAACGAGGAGCTGCAAAGCACCAACGAGGAGCTGCAAAGCACCAACGAGGA
>DPWB01000202.1 GCA_003527885.1 Candidatus Competibacteraceae bacterium | reverse complement strand
CGCCCGGGCGGGCACCGTGCCTGCTTTTTTTCAAGCAGAAGACGGCATACGAGATCTAGTACGGTCTCGTGGGCTCGGAGATGTGTATAAGAGACAGGTTCCAACACCGGTTCCCCGCTGACGGTTTCTCCGCCGGCCACCGGATCGCGGGGCCGGCAAACCCGACCGTCCACCCGCAACTGACCGGCTTTGAGCCACTGCTGCAAGCGGCTGCGCGAATAGGCCGGCAGCAGCGCCGCCAACGCCTGATCGAGCCGCATCCCCGCGCAATCAGCGGGTATTTGACAAGCGATGCGTTCGCCGGCCGCCATGATGGTTTTTGACGGTTCGAGCGTTATACTGGTCCAAATCCATCCTACCTCCGACAATTGCCGTTTCATGCCGTCATCCATGCGCCGCACATCAAAACTGTTTCTCGCCGGCCCTCTCACGGCCGCGCTGCTCGCGGGTTGCTCGCTGCTTCCCGAAAAAATCGACGAAACCAAGAACTGGTCGGCCCAGCAGCTCTACAGCGAAGCCAAGAGTTCCATGAACGATGGTAACTACAAGACCGCGCTGGAATATCTGGACAAAATCCAGGCCCGTTACCCGTTCGGGCGCTTCGCCCAGCAAGCGCAGATCGACACCCTCTTCATCCAATACCGGGACAACGAACCCGATGCGGCCATCGCCGCCGCCGACCGTTTCATCCAGGCCAATCCGCGCCATCCGTATGTGGATTATGCCTATTACATGAAAGCGCTGGTCAATTTCAACCGCAGCAACACCCTGATCGAACGGTTGGCCCCGAGCGATCGCGCCAAAACCGACACCGCCACCGCCCGTCAGTCCTACAGCGATTTTGCCGAACTGGTCCGCAAGTTCCCCGACAGCAAATACGCCGAGGACTCGCGCCAGCGGATGCTGTTCTTGCACAACAACCTGGCGGCTTACGAGGTCAACGTGGCCGATTATTACCTGCGGCGGGGCGCTTACGTCGCGGCGGTCAACCGGGCCAAATACGTCGTGGAAACCTACGCGCGCACGCCGGCTTCCGCCGATGCGCTGAGCATCATGACGCGAGCCTACGTCAAGATGGGGATGCCGCAGCTTGCCGCCGACAGCCTGCGGGTGCTGGAGCGCAATTATCCGCAATCCCCAGATTTGCCCAAGCTGAGCGCGCTGGTCAAGAGCGCGGGCTGATTGGCTTATTTCCATTTCTCCGCTCGAACGCGGCAGGCGTTTTCCAAGCTTTATCCGCCGGTTGCCGATCACCGTGAGGGTCCGCCATGTGGGATTTTTTCGAAACCGTACGCCACCGCCATTCGATCCGCAAATACCAACCGGACATGGCGGTCGAACCCGAGAAGCTGTCCGCCATCCTGGAAATGGCCTGCGCGGCCCCTTCGGCGGGCGATTTGCAGGCGTACCGCATCATCGTGGTGCGCGATCTGGCCGACCGGCAAATGCTGGTGAACAGTTGCCACCAGCAAAATTTCATTGCCGAGGCTCCGGTCTGTCTGGTGTTCTGCGCCGATCCGGCCCGTTCGGAAAGCGTCTTTAGCGAGCGCGGCGCCAAGTTATACGCCCTGCAAGATGCCACCATCGCCGCCACCTACGCCCAACTGGCCATCGTCGCCGCCGGCATGGGTTCTACCTGGGTCGGCTATTTCGAGGAAGACAAGCTCCGCGAGATCTTGAAACTGGAGTCGGGCTTGGTGCCGGTCGCGCTGTTGAGCCTCGGCTATCCGGCCGAACTGCCCGAACCCAGCTCGCGCCGGCGCTTGGATGAAGTGGTGGCGTGGCGGTAGTGTCGGGCGTGCTACTCGCCGTTTTCACATTGCTGCATTGGATCTGTTGTACCAAGGTGGCCGATGCGAGTTCTCAATATCCACGAGCGCAAGCTCGATTCGGCTCCTAGCGCCATCGGCGCGCTGATCGATTCGCTCAGTTCGCCGACGGATAGACTTTGGCCCCAGCATTCGTGGCCGCGAATGGCGTTTGATCGCGCGTTGGGCGTCGGCGCTTCAGGCGGACATGGCCCGATCAAATACTTCATCGAATCTTATTCGCCCGGTCATTCCATCAAATTTCGATTTACCGATCCTAAAGGTTTTAACGGCTTTCATCGTTACGAAGTGATCGAGCTAACCGACGGGACGACAGCATTACGCCACACTCTTGAAATGACTACCCATGGCTTTGCCAAGCTCGCTTGGCCCTTGGCGTTCCGCCCCCTGCACGACGCCTTGATCGAAGATTCGCTCGCAACCGCCGAGGCTTCTCTCGGACACTCTCCGACGCTACGCCAATGGTCCTTATGGGTTAGATTCCTGCGTTGGGTGTTCGCCAGTAAAAAAGCCCGACCGCAATCTCTATCTATCAAATGTTTATAGAAACTTGCTCGGCCAAAGCGTGACAATGCCACCAATCACCTGAAGTCACCCACCAATAGCAATGCGCCTTTATCCGATGCTTTTCGTCATGGGCTGCGGCGTCGCGACCGGCCTCACCTACTCGGTCATGAACGCTCGCTTGAGCGACGCTTACGCCACGGTCTCGACGCTGGAAAAGGAAGTCTCGCGCAAGGAATCGGAGCTGCTGGGTTACACCAAATACACCAGCTATCTGACCGTCGGCAAACAATCGCTCGCCGAGCAGATGAAGCTGCTGACCGCGACCATGGTCCGCGAGGAAGGCGTCACGCAGGTCATCGAACGGTCGCTGCTCGGACTGTCATCGACCGGCACGGTCGCGATTTGGTACTCGGTCGAATACTCGTTCGGCTTCGACCTACAACCCGACAGCTACGACGTGCGGCCCACGGATTCCGGTATCGCGATTCACGTCAAGAACCCGGCCTTGGTGGCGACGCCCGCGATCACCCATTTGAGGTACAAAATCCTTTCGGGCGGCCTGTTCACCGACGAGCAAAGCGCGATACTGCGGCTGTACGAAGAAGCGTCGAAGACCGCCAAAGAGCAAGGCGCGGCGATGGCCTCCGATAGCGCCGTCGTCGCCCTCTGCGAAAAGCGCTTGATCGCCTTCCTGCACGATTTTCTCGCCAAACAGCCCGGCGTGAAAATCGTGCCGCAGATCAGCGTGGTTTACCGGTAGTTCGAGTGCCGTACCGGCGGCCTCTGAAGCCGGTGATGGCGGCGACAAGCCCGTTCAACGCGCCCGCTGCAAGGCCCGAATCCCCTGCTCCAAGCCTTCCAGGGTCAGCGGGAACATCCGCTCGCCCAGCAATCCTTGAACCATCTGGATCGACGGCACGTAGCTCCAACGGTTTTGCGGCTGCGGGTTGAGCCAGATGGCGCGCGGATAAGTCGCCAGCAGCCGGCTCAGCCAGACCTCGCCGGCTTCGGGGTTGAAGTGTTCGACGCTGCCGCCTGGATAAGTGATTTCATAGGGGCTCATGGTGGCGTCGCCGACCAGGATCAGTTTGTAATCGTGGCCGAAGGTGTTCAGCACCGTCAGCGTCTCGGTCTTTTCGGTGTAGCGGCGGCGGTTGTCCTTCCACAGTCCCTCGTACACCATGTTGTGAAAGTAGAAATATTCCAGGTGCTTGAACTCGGTGCGCGCCGCCGAGAACAGTTCCTCGCAGACTCGAACGTGGTCGTCCATCGAACCGCCCACATCCAAAAACAATAACACCTTCACCGCGTTGTGCCGCTCCGGCACCATCTTCAGCTCCAGATAGCCGGCATTGCGCGCGGTGGAACGGATAGTGTCGTCGAGGTCCAGCTCCTCGGCCGCCCCTTCCCGCGCGAAGCGGCGCAAGCGGCGTAGGGCGATTTTGATGTTGCGGGTGCCGAGTTCGACGGTGTCGTCCAGATTGCGAAATTCGCGGCGGTCCCACACCTTGACCGCGCGGCGGTGGCGCGATTCTTCTTGACCGATGCGGATGCCTTCCGGGTTATAACCGTAAGCGCCAAAAGGCGACTTGCCGGCGGTGCCGATCCACTTGTTGCCGCCCTGATGACGGCCTTCCTGTTCGGCCAGACGCTTGGCGAAAGTCTCCATCAACTTCTCCCAACCGCCCATTGCTTCGATCAGTTGTTTGTCCTCGTCGCTCAGCGTCAACTCCGCCAGCTTGTGCAACCACTCCACCGGCACCGCGGCGCCGATGATCTGGTCGAACAGCGTTTCCAGCCCCTTGAAATGGCTGCCGAACACTTGGTCGAAACGGTCGTAGTAGCGTTCGTCCTTCACCAGCGTCGCCCGCGCCAAATGATAAAATTCATCGATGCTGTGCGCGGTGACGCGCTGGCTCAACGCCTCCAGCAAGGTCAAGAACTCGGTCAGCGTGACCGGAAGGCCCGCCTTACGGAGCTTGGAGAAAAATTCGGTCATCATCGGCGGACCCTCTCAGCGTCGGACTCGCATCGGTCGGCAATCGCGGGGCGTCCACTTCAATCGCGCTTGCGCCGGCTCATAAACAGCAGCCGCTCGAACAGGTGCACGTCCTGCTCGTTCTTCAGCAACGCGCCGTAGAGCGGGGGGATCAACT
>DPWB01000332.1 GCA_003527885.1 Candidatus Competibacteraceae bacterium | reverse complement strand
TTCTACACCCGCGAACAGGCCGCCCGCGCCATGAAGTCGCTGGCGGCTCACCGCTCCAGCAACGCTGCTTGCCCGTTGAATGGCCCCGGTTTGGATTGATCGAACCCCCGGCGGGGCCGGGGGTCTGGTTGGCTCAATAAACGCTGACATGACTGCGGTTGTTGAAGCCCGCGCGCGTGATGCGAACCTCGCTCAAAGGCTTGCTGGGGGTCGCGGCGACCCTGACCGCATAGACTTCGCCGCGGTCGTTGAAGCCGCTCAGCAGGATGCCGACCGGTTGGCGTTGCGCCCTGGAGTCGAATTTCACGCCGGCGATGAAGTCTTCACCGCGGTCGTTGAACGGCTCGGCGCGAGCCGCGCCGGAAAGACCGCCGGCCAAGCCCAGCGCGATGGCGATAGCTAAGGTTTTCATGATCTGTCTCCACGAGGTATTTGCAGGAACATCACTGTCTTTCGTCATCCGTCGGGTGCACTATAAGTTTTAGGGGTTTCGCGATGATTTCTTAATTGTTGAATTTGATTGCATTTGTAACCGGATTCGCAACCTGCGGCAGCGGGGCGAGCCCGGTGGATCGCCGGCGAAACCCAGACCGTTTTTTCGATATCCCACCCAATACGTCCCACAAGGCTTCACGCCAACGACCGAAAGGAGGCTCAGCCCATGAACGCATTCCACGACCAGCCGGCCGGCGCTGTCCCAAAACCGCCGGATTGTGCCCTCATGCTGGCCGGGTTACGAACCGCGTTGCCCGGACTGAGCCTGCTGGAGCGCGTGGAAGAAGTGCGGCCTTACGAGTGCGACGGCCTGCCCGCCTACCGCCAGTTGCCCCAGGCGGTGGTGTTGCCGCGCACCGAGGCCGAGTTGAAGGCGGTGCTGGAAGCCTGTCGCAGGCACCGCGTGCCGGTGGTGGCGCGCGGTGCGGGAACGGGCTTGTCGGGCGGCGCCATGCCCCACGCCGAGGGCATCGTCGTAGCGCTGGCGCGTTTCATGAAAATTCTGGAAATCGATCCCGCGGCGCGGGTGGCGCGGGTCCAGCCGGGCGTGCGCAACCTCGCGCTATCGGAAGCGGCGGCCCCGTTCAACCTGTATTACGCGCCCGATCCCTCCTCGCAGATCGCCTGCACCTTGGGCGGCAACGTCGCCGAGAATTCCGGGGGCGTGCATTGCCTCAAGTACGGGTTGACCGTTCACAACGTGCTGGCGGTGCGCGCCTTGGTCCTGTCGGAAGAGGGGGTCGACGAAGTGGTTTTCGGGAGCAAAGCGCCCGATTCGCCCGGCCTCGATCTGCTGGCCGCCATCAACGGTTCCGAGGGGATGCTCGCCGTTGCCACCGAAATCACCGTGCGGCTGACGCCGAAGCCGGACACCGCGCAAGTCGTCATGGCCTCCTTTGCCACGGTGGCGGCGGCCTGTGACGCGGTGGCGGCGATCATCGCCGCCGGTATCATCCCGGCCGGTCTGGAAATGATGGATCGACAGGCTATCGCGGCGGTCGAACCGTTTGCCCGCGCCGGTTACGACACCGACGCGGCGGCGGTGCTGTTGTGCGAATCGGACGGCGCGCCGGACGAGGTGCGCCACGAAATCGAGCGGGTGCGGCAGGTGCTGGAAGCGTCCGGCGTCCGGCGTATCCACGTTTCGCGAAACGAGGCCGAACGCTTGAGGTTATGGGCGGGCCGCAAGGCCGCTTTTCCGGCGGTCGGCCGCCTCACGCCCGATTATTTGTGCATGGACGGCACCATTCCGCGCAAGCGGCTGGGGGAGATGCTCTCGGCCATCGCGGCGATGGAGCAAAAGTACCGCCTGCGCTGCGCCAACGTCTTTCATGCCGGCGACGGCAACTTGCATCCGCTGATCATGTTCGACGCCAGCGACAAGGAAGAAATGGCGCGGGCGTTGGCGTTCGGCGCGGACGTGCTCGAACTGTCGGTCGCGCTCGGCGGCACCATCACCGGCGAACACGGGGTCGGCATCGAGAAGCTGGCGCAGATGTGCGTGCAGTTCACGCCGGAGGAACTGGCCGCGTTCGCCGGGGTCAAGGCGGCATTCGATCCGCTGGGGCTGCTCAATCCGGGCAAGGTGATTCCGACCATCGCCCGGTGCCGGGAATACCGTCAGACCGGCGGTGCCCAGCGTCGCGACGGCCGGAATCGAGCGGCGAGGGTCAACGCATGAACTTGGGCATCCGAACCGTAGCGGCCGACCGTCCCGCCGACCCGGTGCTGGCGAGTTGGCAAGAACAGGTGCGTTCCGCCGTCGCCAAAGGAACGGCGCTGGTGATCGAAGGCGGGCGCAGCAAGTCTTTTTACGGGCGTCCCAGCGCGGGCGAGCCGCTGGCCACCGCCGCGTACCGGGGCATCGTCGACTACGAGCCGACCGAGTTGGTCATCACCGCGCGCGGCGGGACGCCTTTGGCCGAAATCGACGCGGCCCTGGCCGAGCGCGGTCAGATGCTGGCTTTCGAACCGCCGCGGTTCGCCGGCTCGCCGACCATCGGCGGCGTGGTGGCCGCCGGCCTGTCCGGGCCACGAGCGATCTAGTGTAGATCTCGGGGGTCGCCGTATTATTAAAAAAAAAACAGACC
>DPWB01000080.1:2792-4277 GCA_003527885.1 Candidatus Competibacteraceae bacterium | reverse complement strand
CGCGACCGCGCCGGTGGTGGCGGGTTTGGTCGTCGGCATGGTCGCGCTGGCGGCGACGGTCACCGTGACCGGCTTGCAGGAAAGCGGCAAAATGGAAGAGTTGATGAAGGGCCTAAACGACGATCAAAAAATGGGCGTCACCGTAGGCATCCAGGCGACTTTGCTGGCGTTGTCGATCCTTGCCGCTGTTCTGAGCTTCGGGGCTGGCGCGGGAGCCGCCGCCAACGCCGCCAGCGAAACCGTTAAAACCGCCGCGACCGTGGCTCAAGTCGTCAAATCCACCGCCCAGGTCGCCGGAGGCGTGACAGCGGTCGGTCAGGGTGCGGCGCAGATCGGTTCGGGCGTGCTCCAAAAGGAGGCGAGCGATGCCCAGGCTGATGCCCAAAGCATCAGAGCCGCGCTGCAAAAAGCGCAAAGCCTGATCGATGACGAAATGGAGCGCATCGAAAAGATGTTGCAAGAAATGGATGAGGGCGTCACGCGGGTTTTCAGCATGATGCAAAGCCAAAACACCACCACCGTCCAGATCGCCAAGAACATGGTTTGACGCCCGCGCGGCGCAGCAGGAGATTGTCAGTGACCACGATCAACACGCATTACACCGGCCCACGGATTAACGGCGACGCCGAACCGAGCGAGAACGCGGCCACCGCCGCCGGCAAGGCCACCGTCGTGTCGGACGTCGCGAGCGACAGTGGAGGCCCAGACCTGAGCCGCCGCGACAAGCTGTCCTTATCCGGCTTGCCCGAACCCGAAGGCCAAGGCCCGGCGGGCGATTTAAGCGCGACCACTCAGCGTATCGCCCATCTGAGCGAGTCGGTTCAAGCCGATGTTTTTGCCTTCATGAACTTGTTTTTTAAAATGGCCCTGGAAACTCGCAAAACGGCCAGCGAAATTCGTACCGCCGAGCGCGAGGCCAAATTCCAGGAACTCCAGAACGCCGCCGATAAAATCCGCGAGGCGGGCGTTTATCAGATGGTGGCGGGCATTGTGGGCGGTGTGGCGACCATCGGGTCGGGCGCTCTCAACATGGCCGGCGGCCTCAAGTCGTTGAAAGCGTCCAGCGATGCGTTAAAAGGCTTCAGTAGCGAACGCCTTCCGAATAGACCGATCGAGCTGAGCGATTTAGAGGTGAGCCAAAGCCCCAGCGTGGGCCAAAGCCTCAATCCGGCCACGGCGCAAACGCAAGCCCAAGCGGTCGGCATGAAATTCGGCGGCATCGCGTCGGGGGTGCAGGGTGCGGGCCAGATCGGTAGCGCCGGCCTGGGTTTTGGCGCGTCGGTGGCGCAGACCGAACAAAAGGAACATGAAACCCAGGCCGAGAAGGATCAAGCCCAGGTCGATACGGCCAACGAGCTGTACCAGAACATGCAGCAAACCATCCAGGACGTGCTGAGCAGGCTGGCGGCGATCCAGCAATCGAACAGCGACACCGTGAAGCAGATCGTGCGGGCTTGAGCGCGCCGAGCGTTTTCTCGGTCAAAA
>DPWB01000080.1:643-2572 GCA_003527885.1 Candidatus Competibacteraceae bacterium | reverse complement strand
TTTAGAGATAGGTGAACCGGTGCGGCGAGCGAGCGAGAGCAAAACGGGCGACGGCCGGCCGACCTTTGGGTCGCGCCGGGCGTTGGCCGCGCTGTCGCTGGCGGCCGGACTGGCTTTCGCCCAGCAAGCGCCGGTTCCGCCCGCGACCGTCGCCGACCATCACGAAGCCATCGTGCCGCTGCCGCTCACCATCGCGGTGGACCCCGTTCAAGCCGCTATCGGTGAGCGCATGTTTCGCGACCCGAGGCTCTCTCAAGATCGCGACATGGCTTGCACCGCCTGCCATCACCTGGACAGCGGCGGCGGCGACGGCTTGCCCCGTGCCAAGACCGCCGACGGGGTGACGCTGGCGCGCAATTCGCCGACCATTTTCAATGTCGCCTTCAATTTTTCCTACAACTGGGATGGGGTCGCCGACAGCCTCGAAGCGCACGCCGACCAACTGTTGCTCAACCCCAAGATCATGCGGGCCGACTGGCCGGAGCTGCTGGCCCGGCTCAAGGACGACGCCGGGTACGTGCGCGCCTTCGCCGCCGCTTACCCGGACGGCATCACCAAGCCCAACGCCCTGAGCGCCCTCGCCAGCTACGAGCGGTCCCTGATCACGCCCAACGCCCGTTTCGACCGCTACTTGCGCGGCGAACTCGGAGCGCTGAGCGTGGCGGAACGGCAAGGTTACGCGCTGTTTTCAGGCTATGGCTGCATCGCCTGCCATCAAGGCGCCAACATCGGCGGCAATATGTATCAGAAGTTCGGCGTGTTCGAAGACGTGCTGACGCCGACCGCCCAAGACGCCACGCCCGATCCGGGACGCTACAAGGTCACCCAGGTCGAACGGGATCGCGGGGTGTTTCGGGTGCCGAGCCTGCGCAACGTGGCGCTGACCGCGCCGTATTTTCACGATGGCCGGGCGGCCACGCTGGAGGAGGCGGTCGAGACCATGGCGCGGGTGCAGTTAGGCAGAAATCTAGCGCCGACCGAAATCGGCCTGATCGTCCAGTTTCTGCGCAGCCTGACCGGGGAATACAACGGGCGGCCGTTTGCGGGAACCGCGCCGGAACGGCGCTGATGGGCGCGTATCTCAAGCCGCTGTCGGTCGTGGTCGCGTTGCTGGCGCTGCTGACTGCCGTCTGGTGGCAGAGTCGGGGGCCGGATGCGGCCTTGGAAACCCGGCTGCACGAGGCGCTGTTCGCCTTCGAGGTCAGCGACACCGCGCTCAACCGCGACGTGTTGCTCGCCCGCGCCGGCCTGCTGCGGCGTTACGATTCGCTGGCGCAAGGCCGCCACGATCTGCGACGGGCGCTGCGGGCCTTGCGCGCGACCGACGCCGGCGGGGCGGAGATCGTCGCTTCCGACGGCGCGCTCGAACACCTGGAAACCGCCCTGGCCGAAAAAGCGGCCTTGGTGGACTATTTCAAATCGGACAACGCGCTGCTGCGCAATTCGTTGATGTATTTCAACACCGCCGGCCAAGCGTTGCGCGGCGCGGCCCTGGCGGCGTCGGAAACGGGGCTGGCGGCGGAAGTCGGCGTGCTGTCTCACGCCATGTTGCGGTACATGGAAGCACCGCAAGCGCATGTCGGCCAAGAGATCAAGGCCATCCTCGACCGCTTGCCGCCCGCGCCGGCTTCGTTCCGGGCCGATCTCAACCTTTTGGTCATCCACGGCCGGCTGATCGTGGATTTTTTGCCCCGGGCCGATGGCCTACTGCGTCAGATCGTCGATGCGCCGACCGCCGCGGGCGTGCGGGCGCTACGCGATAGGGTGAATGGCCACTTCGACCGCGCCGAGGCGCGCGCCGGGATCTTCCGCCTGTTGTTGTACGGTATCGCGGTGCTGCTGCTGGGTTACTTGATCCATCTGTTCGCCCGCTTGCAACTGAACGCCCGGAACTTGCGCCGCGCCAACGCCGACTTGCAACGGGAAATG
>DPWB01000080.1:0-498 GCA_003527885.1 Candidatus Competibacteraceae bacterium | reverse complement strand
GCGCCGATCCTGGGCTATACCGAACTAGTGCTGGCGGGATTGCCGCGCGATTCGCGCCCGCGCCAGCAACTGGAAAAAGTGCTGGCCGCCGCCAAGCGCGCCCGCGCCGTGGTCGGCAAAATCCTCACCTTCAGCCGGCGCGGCGAAAGCGCGCGCAAACCGGTCGAGCTGCAACGGGTGGCGAGCGAGGCGGTGCAACTGCTGCGGGCCTCGCTGCCGGCCACCATCGCCATCGATGAATCCTTGCGCGTCGAGAGCGGTTGGGTCGAGGCCGACGCCGACCAACTGCAACAAGTCCTCATCAATCTGGGCGCGAACGCCGCCCACGCCATGCCCGACGGCGGCACGATCACCGTCCGGCTGGAGCCGGCGACCGTCGAGCTGCCGGCCGACGCCGACCTGCCCCGGCTCAAGCCGGGCCGCTACTTGCGGCTCAGCCTGAGCGACACCGGCTGCGGCATGGATCAGGCAACTCAGGCCCGCATCTTCGAGCCGTTT
>DPWB01000276.1 GCA_003527885.1 Candidatus Competibacteraceae bacterium | reverse complement strand
CGCACATGGGCTGGAACCAGGTCCATCAGGTGGGCGAGCATCCGCTCTGGCGGGGCATTGCCCAGGACAGCCGCTTCTATTTCGTTCACAGCTACTACCTGCAACCCGAGGACGCCGCGCTGGTGGCGGGCCGAACCGATTATGGCTTCGGTTTTGCATCGGCCATCGCGCGCGACAACATGTTCGCCGTGCAATTCCATCCCGAGAAAAGCGCGCAGGCGGGATTGCGTCTGCTGGCCAATTTTGCGGGTTGGACCCCCTGAGCACTTAATCTTGATCGGTTGGTTGTTGGAAGAACGCCGCTATGTTGCTGATACCCGCGATTGATTTGAAGGACGGTAAGTGCGTCCGGCTACGCCAGGGTCGCATGGAGGATTCGACAGTTTTTTCGGACGACCCGGTGGCGATGGCTGGCCGCTGGGTGGAAGCGGGCGCCCGCCGCTTGCATCTGGTGGATTTGAACGGGGCCTTTGCCGGCCAACCGGTCAACGCCCAGGTGATCCGACGCATCGTCGCAGCCTTTCCCGACCTGCCGGTTCAGGTCGGCGGCGGCATCCGCGACGAGCAAACCGTGGAAGCGTATCTCGATGCCGGCGTCCAGTTCGTCATCGTCGGCACCAAAGCGGTGCAAGACCCGCATTTCGTCAGCGATCTGTGCTTGGAGTATCCCGGCCACATCATCGTCGGATTGGACGCCAAGGACGGACGGGTGGCGGTCAACGGCTGGTCCAAACTGTCCAAGCACAACGTGGTCGACCTGGCGCAAATTTTCGAGCGTTACGGGGTCGAGGCCATCGTCTACACCGACATCAGCCGCGACGGCATGATGCAAGGCGTCAACGTCGGGGCGACGGTCCGGCTGGCGCAGGCCGTCAGCATTCCGGTCATCGCGTCCGGCGGCGTCAGCACCCTGGACGATGTGAAGGCGCTGTGCGCGGTCGAAAAAGAAGGCATCACGGGCGCAATCATCGGCCGGGCGCTGTATGATGGCGCAATCGATTTGGCCGCCGCCCAGCAGATCGCCGCCGCCGCCGGGGAGAGCGCTTGATGGGACTGGCAAAACGCATCATTCCCTGTCTGGACGTTGACCGGGGCCGGGTGGTCAAGGGCGTCAAGTTCGTGGAAATCCGCGACGCCGGCGACCCGGTGGAAATCGCCCGCCGCTACGACCAGCAGGGTGCGGACGAGATCACCTTTCTCGACATTACCGCCAGTTCCGACGACCGCGAAACCATGGTGCACGTGGTCGAGCAGGTTGCCGGTGAGGTCTTCATCCCGCTGACCGTGGGTGGCGGCATCCGCACCCTGGACGATGTGCGGCGGATGTTGAACGCTGGCGCCGACAAGGTGTCGATCAATACCGCCGCCATCGCCCGACCCGAATTCGTGCGCGACGCCGCCGAGCGCTTCGGCAACCAGTGCATCGTGGTGGCCATCGACGCCAAGGCGGTGCATCGGGACGGCGAGACGCCACGCTGGGAAATCTTCACCCACGGCGGGCGCAAGCCGACCGGCATCGACGTGGTGGCGTGGGCGCGGCGGATGAGCGCTTACGGGGCCGGCGAAATCCTGTTGACCAGCATGGACCGCGACGGCACCAAGCGCGGTTTCAATTTGGAACTGACCCGCGCCGTCAGCGAGGCGGTCAGCATTCCGGTGATCGCCTCGGGCGGGGTCGGCACGCTCGATCACCTGGCGGACGGCATCCTGCTCGGCAAGGCCGACGCGGTGCTGGCGGCCAGCATTTTCCACTTTGCCGAATACACCATCGAACAGGCCAAGCGCCACCTGCAGGCGCGCGGGATTGAAGTGAGACTATGAACGACGACTGGTTGGACCGGATCAAATGGACGGCGGACGGATTGGTTCCCGCCATCGCCCAGGACGCCGAGAGCGGCCGGGTGCTGATGATGGCCTGGATGAACCGCGAATCCTTGCGGCACACGGTGGAATGCGGCGAGGCGGTGTACTGGTCGCGCTCCCGCCAGGAGCTGTGGCACAAAGGCGAAACCTCCGGCAACACGCAAAAGGTCAAAAGCCTCCGGCTGGATTGCGACCATGACGTATTGCTGTTGGAAATCGAACAAACCGGCGGCATCGCTTGTCATACCGGTCGACAACGCTGCTTTTTCGAGGAGTTTCGCGACGGCGCCTGGGTGGTCACCGACCCGGTCTTGAAAGACCCGCGCGAGATGTACGGCGCATGAGCGATCAGATTCTGCGCGAGCTGGCGGCGACGCTGGAAGCGCGCAAGCAGGCCGATCCCGACAGTTCCTACGTCGCCCGCCTGTACGCCAAGGGCCTGGACGCCATCCTCAAGAAAGTCGGCGAAGAAGCCGCCGAGACCCTGTTGGCCGCCAAGAACGGCGACCCCCAACACTTGGTGCGTGAAACCGCCGATCTGTGGTTTCATACGCTGGTCATGCTGGCGCATCAGGGGCTGGGCCCCGATGCGGTGTTGAGCGAATTGCACCGCCGCTCCGGCACCTCCGGCCTGACCGAAAAAGCCGGCCGTGTCGCCGGCTGAGTTTTTTCGGTCAGATTCTCCCGTCATACGAGGTAAACCTCATGCATTTCAGTATTTGGGAATTACTGCTGATCCTGTCTCTTATACACATCTCCGAGCCCACGAGACCGTACTAGATCTCGTATGCCGTCTTCTGCTTGAAAAAAAAAACAGCCACTACCGA
>DPWB01000324.1 GCA_003527885.1 Candidatus Competibacteraceae bacterium | reverse complement strand
ACCATCAAGGCATCGGCCCACGGCGTGCGCAACTGCTGAAAAAAATGATAGAGGCTCTGATCGAGGCCGCTCGGTAATTTTTGGCCGGCCGCGCTCAGGCTCAAACTGGCCAGCACGGTAGCGCCGAGCAGCAACACCGCCATGATCGCCAGACCTCGCAGCTCCCCTTGGGACGGGTCCAGCAACGAATCGCCGATCGGGCCGATAAAACGCCGGCCCCGGCTCCAGGCGTGGAAACGCTGCACCCAACCGGGGACATGGGCCTGAAACAGCCGCGTCAGATGCTTGACCAGCCAGATCGTGACCCACAGCACGACGGCCACAATCAGAATCAGCACCACCAACCGGCCCGCCACCCGAGAGGCGATATCCAGCGACGCGCCAAACGCCATGCCGGGGACCAGATAAGCCGGCGACCAGAGAACGGCCGACACGACGTTGGCGATCATGAAGTCGCGCCACCTCATATCCATCATCCCGGCCACGGTCGGGATGGTGCCGCGCACCGGCCCGAAGAAACGCCCGAACAACACGCCCTTGCCGCCGTGCTTACGGAAGAACTCCTCGCTACGGACGATCATTTCAGGGTGCTTGTTGAACGGCCAGACCCGGCGGACCCCCTGATGAAACACCCGCCCGATCCAGAAACTGATCGCGTCACCGAGCACCGCGCCCGACGCCGACCACCAATAGGCCGACCAAAAATCCAGGTGACCGAGGCCGATCAACGCGCCAAAACTGAACATGACCAAGGCGCCGGGGATGATGACGCCGATGATGGTCAGCGATTCCGCCGCCGAAGACAGGAAAATTACCGCGCTCATCCAACCTGGATGGGCGGCGATCCAGGCGAAGAGCGCGGTAACGAATTCGGATTGCATACAAGTGTTTTGCGCGGGTGCGGGGGAACTGGGGGAATTGGACCGGCGAAATCGGAGGATGTTTTCGAAAGAAGCCTTGACGCGCTAGAGCGGACGGAGGCTGGCCTTGCGAAATTCATCGCGCAGTGCGTCAAAGCTTCGCGCCACCGGAAACTGTGGAAATTCGTCGATGACATTTTGCGGGGGCCGAAACAGAATACCGGTCTCGGCCTCGGCCAACATGGCGGTATCGTTATAGGAATCGCCGGCGGCGACCACCCGAAAATTGAGGCGGTGAAACGCCCGCACGGCCTGGCGTTTCGAATCGGCCTGCCGGAGCACATAATTCACGATCCGGTCATCCACCACCTCCAGCCGGTGACAAAACAAGGTTGGCCAACCGAGTTGGCGCATCAGCGGCAAGGCGAACTCATAAAAAGTATCCGACAAAATGATCAGCTGAAATCGCTCGCGCAACCAGTCCAAAAAGTCGCGGGCTCCTTCTAGCGGTCCCATGTCGGCGATCACCCGCTGGATATCCGACAGCTTCAAACCGTGCTGATCGAGCAGCGCCAACCGACGCCGCATCAATCGATCGTAGTCGGGGATGTCGCGCGTGGTCAGCCGCAACGCCTCAATGCCCGTGCGATCCGCGACGTTGATCCAGATTTCCGGGACCAGGACGCCTTCCAGGTCCAGGCAAGCGAGTTCCATGAAAGCCTCCTTCAGCGTTCCGGCCGCGCGGGCGCGGCGGAGGGTGTGAGTGTGGTCACTGCCGGTCAAGGTGGTAACGCTACCCTTTTTTCCATGACTCCCGCAATAGCTGGCCACCCGCCCTGCTTGTGCTGGCAAAAGACCGCATGAAACGCGACCATCTTCCCGGCGCGGCGCGTCGTCCGCCAAACCACACCGACAAAATAGCTGGCGGGTGTTGCGCCTTTCCAACAATCGGGCTTTTTTCCAGAATCCTCTAAAAGAAGGGCAAAAATCATATTGTTTGTATCAATAGCTAGACTCTCGTATAATCCAAATCTCAGTGGGTGCGTGCTCCCGCGCCCCTTTCCAAGGCTTGTCGCATGGTCTAAAGTTTTACCTCAGATACATGTCTCTGAAAGAACATTAATCCGTTTTCTCGGTATCGCCGTCCAAATAGCTTATGGCCACCAATCCAAGCAATGTTGTCTCGCAGCCCAACGTTCAGTTGATCGGGTTAGCGCGGCAACTCGTCCAAAATCACCTGCTGGATGAAGCCACCGCCCTCAAAGCGCTCGAACAGTCGCGCAAGGAAAGCGTTCCCTTCGTCGCTTACTTGGTGGAGAACAAGCTGGCCCGCGACAAGGACATTGCGCGCACCGCCGCCCGCAGCTTCAACCTTCCGCTGTTCGACATCGACGCCCTGGATATCGACTCGGCCGTCATCCGGCTGGTCGATGAAAAACTGCTCCGCCGCCATCATGCCCTGCCGCTGCACAAACGGGGCCGGCGCCTGTTCGTGGGTTTGAGCGATCCCACCAACCAACGGGTGCTGGAAGATATCAAATTCCAGACGCGCCTCGATATCGAACCGATCATCGTCAGCCAGCTCCAGTTGGCCAAGGCGCTGGATACGGCGATCGAGTCGCGGTCGGCGAATTTAACCGACGGCGAGATCGGCGACCTCGATTTCGGTGGTGAAGCCGATATTGGGGCGAAAGTCGAAACACTGACCCAGACGGACGCCGACGATGCCCCGGTCGTGCGGTTCATCAATCAAGTCATCCTGCAAGCCATCAACCGCGGCGCGTCCGACATCCACTTCGAACCGTACGAAAAAATCTACCGGGTCCGGTTACGGCAAGACGGCATTCTGGACGAAATCTACAAACCCCCGGTCGCCATGGCGCCGCGCATGGCCGCCCGCCTCAAAATCATGGCCCAGCTCGACATCGCGGAGCGTCGGGTGCCGCAAGACGGGCGCATCAAACTTTATCTGACCAAGCAGCGCGCCATCGACTTTCGCGTCAACACCCTGCCGACCTTGTGGGGCGAAAAGGTCGTCATGCGCCTGCTCGACCCCTCCAGCGCGCAAATGGGCATCGAAGCGCTCGGCTACGAAGACCACCAGAAAGACCTGTTCCTGCACGCCATCCACAAGCCTCAAGGCATGGTCCTGGTCACCGGTCCCACCGGCAGCGGTAAAACGGTGTCGCTCTACACCGCGCTCAACATCCTCAATACCGCCGCCGTCAACATCTCCACCGCCGAAGACCCGGTGGAAATCAACCTGGCCGGCATCAATCAGGTCAACGTCAACCCCAAGGTCGGGATGACCTTCGCCAACGCCCTGCGCTCCTTCCTGCGCCAAGACCCCGACATCATCATGGTCGGTGAGATCCGCGATCTGGAAACCGCGGAAATCGCCATCAAGGCCGCCCAAACCGGCCACATGGTGCTTTCCACCCTGCACACCAACAGCGCGCCACAAACCCTCAGCCGG
>DPWB01000284.1 GCA_003527885.1 Candidatus Competibacteraceae bacterium | reverse complement strand
CAGCTTGCCGGGCAGCGCCGGGCCGCTGGTCACCTGCTTGCGCACCACCTTGCGGCTGGCCCGCAGCCGTTTCTGCGCGTTGGCCAGCGCCAGTTGGGCGATCCGCTCGCCGGTTTCGGGGTGCTGGTTCAGCCACAAACTCAGCGTGTCCTTGACCACGCCGGCCACGAACACCGCGCACTCGCGCGAGGACAGCCGTTCCTTGGTCTGGCCGGAAAACTGCGGGTCTTGCATCTTGGCCGACAGCACGTAGCAACAGCCTTCCCAGACATCCTCCGGCGCGATGCGCAAGCCGCGCGGCACCAGATTGCGAAACTCGCAAAACTCGCGCACGGCGTCGGTCACCCCCCCGCGCAAACCGTTGACGTGGGTGCCGCCTTGCGGCGTGGGAATCAGATTGACGTAACTTTCCACCACCGGCTCGCCGCCTTCCGGCAACCAGGTCAGCGCCCAATCGACCGCCTCGCGCGGGCCGCTGACGTGACCGACAAACGGTGGATCGGGCAGCAGCGGAATTTTGCCCAGCGCCTCCTTAAGGTAGTCGGTGAAGCCATCTTCGTAATGCCAGAGGATTTTTTCACCGCTCGCCTCATCGGTGAAGGCGACTTTCAAGCCCGGACACAGCACCGCCTTGGCGCGCAAGACGTGCTTGAGACGCGGGGTCGAAAATTTGGGCGAATCGAAATAACGGGGATCGGGCCAGAACCGCAAGGTCGTACCCGTCGCGCGTCGCCCCACCGTGCCGATTTCCTCCAGATCGGAGGTCTTATCGCCGCCGGCAAAGGCCATGTTGTATTCCTTGCCGTTGCGCTTGACCCACACTTCCAGGTGGCTGGACAGGGCGTTGACCACCGACACCCCGACCCCGTGCAGACCGCCGGAAAACCGGTAGTTGCGGTCGGAAAACTTGCCGCCGGCGTGCAGTCGGGTCAGGATCAACTCGACGCCGGGAATCCCTTCTTCGGGGTGGATGTCCACCGGCATTCCCCGACCGTCGTCCTCGACCGACAGCGAGCCGTCGGCGTACAGGATCACCGTCACCGCGTTGGCGTGTCCCGCGATGGCCTCGTCCACGCTGTTGTCGATGACTTCCTGCGCCAGATGGTTGGGCCGGGTGGTGTCGGTGTACATCCCCGGCCGCTTGCGAACCGGGTCCAAACCGCTCAAAACTTCAATCGCGGAGGCGTCGTAGCTGGTAGCATTCATGGTGGGTATCGACTAAAAACCAATGACCGGTAAAAAACGGGTGAGAGGGCTTTATGCAACTTTAATAATACAGCTAGTTTCGACTTCATTAGCAATTTTTTGGTAGTGGCTCACTGAGAGGAGCAATTTAAATTGTACTGATGTAGGAAGAGGCGGATAACGATTTCGTGCATCGGGAGGGATTTGGAAAAGGACAAGGTTTTGCGAACGAAGCGGCCCAGGCGCTGGCGCAGCGTGTTGTTGAAACGCTCGACGTGGTTGGTGAGCCCCCGCTTGGGGTAACACGCGCGATGTTGCTGGGCGGGCAAGACATTGTGATAACTCTCCAAGTGATCGGTACAAAGCAGACCGCGTCGGTAAGCGGGCGGAATGCGCTCCCAAAGGAGCCGGGCAGTGACGTCATCGCGCGGGCCGAGCGCGTAGGCCACGATCTGGCGGGTACGCCGACACAGCGCCAGCCACAGCCAGACCACCCCCCGGCGGCGATGACCCACAAAGCTCCACAGTTCGTCCAGTTCCAGAGTATCTTGGGGCTGGGCGGGAACCAAGGTTGCCTCTAGGGCGGGCACGCTTCCGGCTTTTTTTTGAGCCACTGGGTGACCGTGTTGCGCGACACCCCGAACATCCGGGTCAACCCCCGCAGAGAAACGCGCTCCTGATACGCCCGTAGAATCCGCTCTTTGGCCGTCTCCGGGTACCCCGGCGCGCAAGGATCCTCCCGGAAACTGCGCCCGCATTCACCGCACTTGTAACGCTGCTTGCCGTTCCCCGTCTTCCCGTGCTTGCGCGTGTGATTGCCACCACAATGATAACAGTTCATTGCACTAGCATAACCTCGCTCACCTTGTTGAGCCACTACCAATTTTTTTAGCAATGCGCATTGGGCCGCATGTGCCTAGTCCGTCGGAGCGGCGGTCAAACACGCCGATATAACCCTGTAGATTGCTAAGAATAACGAAAAACCAGACTCGAAATTAAACGCGCTTCATTATGAATGCGACCGGCCGGCTGGCGCTATGTCAGATGATAATGCGTTATATCGCGCTCCATTTAAGATTCACCATCGCCACCACCAAAAGCAATTCATTGCACAGCGACTCAATTAATAGAGCAAAGCGTAAGGAATCGATGAAAACGCGAAGATCGAAGTTAATGAAACCCAATAGCACCCTGTCGCGCCAGTCCCCCAACAGGCGGTTCTGGCGTGGCTAACAGCTTGCTTAGCATAAATTATTATTCAAGAACCGACCCCGACTTGGCGCATCGTTCCGATCAAAAACGCTTTCGCCGCAGGCGAGCGAAATAGGGGAAGAGCATACCGCCAAAAAAGCGCGAGCGAATTAACCGTCTTGCCAGGCAAGCGAACGTAATGCCAGAAAGTCGCTCAGCGAGTCATTGACTCGGCAAGGGGGTCATGTGAAACTAGCAAGTAGACTCGTGTTTGCGTGTCTGATATTGCATTTTGAGAAAATCCTGCTGAGGAGTTTGTGAGTTGGGTAAGAAACTGTATGTCGGCAATTTGAGCTATAGCATTAATAATAGCGACTTAGAGACCCTGTTTACGGCGCACGGCAGCGTGCGGTCCGCTCAGGTGATTACCGATCGGGATACCGGGCGCTCCAAGGGCTTCGGATTTGTGGAAATGAGCAGCGACCAAGAAGCTCAAGCGGCTATTGCCGCCCTTAACGGTAAGGAAATCGAGGGGCGCAGCTTGACCGTCAACGAGGCTCGTCCCCAACAAGGCTGTCTCTTATACACATCTCCGAGCCCACGAGACCGTACTGGATGTCGTATGCCGTCGTCTGGTTGAGAAAAAGAAGGAGAGCAGGGCGGCCGGACAGGTG